>NZ_JBSFVR010000165.1:0-15613 GCF_053592415.1 Streptomyces sp. NPDC002690
CGTGATCGCGGACTCGTCGACCGACGCCACGCCCTCGACGACGTCACCGTCGCCGGGGATGACGTCCCCGGCCTCGCAGACGACCAGGTCGCCGACGCGCAGTTCGGTGCCGGGAACCTCTTCCTTCTGCCCGCCGGTGATCCTGCGGGCGACCGTGTCGGTCTTGGCCTTGCGCAGGGTGTCGGCCTGCGCCTTGCCGCGGCCCTCGGCCACCGCCTCGGCCAGGTTGGCGAAGATGGTCGTCAGCCACAGCCAGAGGGCGATCGCCCAGCCGAACCAGTCGGTGGGATCCGTGGCGGCCAGCACGGTGGTGAGCACCGATCCGATCAGCACCACGAACATCACCGGGGACTTGACCATCACCCGGGGATCGAGTTTCCGTACGGCGTCGGGGAGCGACCTGAGCAGCTGCTGAGGATCGAACAGGCCTCCGCCGACGCGCCCCTCGCCCTGATGGCCGGTGGGAGCGTCCTGGTGCGGTGCCCGGGACGGGGTGACAGCGGACATGGAGTCCTCTTGCTTTGGACCGGTGGTCATGAGGCCAGCCCTTCGGCCAGGGGGCCCAGTGCGAGCGCCGGGAAGTAGGTGAGACCGGTGACGATCAGGATCGTGCCGACCAGCAGCCCGCTGAAGAGCGGCTTGTGCGTGCTCAGGGTCCCGGTCGTCGCCGGTACGGGCTTCTGCGCGGCGAGCGAGCCCGCCAGCGCGAGGATGAACACCATGGGCAGGAACCTGCCGAGCAGCATCGCGATCCCGAGCGTGGTGTTGAACCACTGGGTGTCGGCGTTCAGTCCGGCGAACGCCGAACCGTTGTTGTTCGAGCCGGAGGTGTAGGCGTACAGGATCTCCGAGAAGCCGTGCGCACCCGGGTTCAGCATCGAGTGCGGAGGAGTCGGCAGAGCCATCGCGGTGGCCGCGAAACCGAGGACGAGAGCCGGCGTGATCAGGATGTAGCAGGCCGCGAACTTGATCTCCCTGGTGCCGATCTTCTTCCCCAGGTACTCCGGGGTGCGACCGACCATGAGCCCCGCGATGAACACGGCGATGACCGCCATGACGAGCATGCCGTACAGCCCGGACCCGGTACCGCCGGGAGCGATCTCGCCGAGCTGCATGCCCAGCAGGGCGATGCCGCCGCCGAGGCCGGTGAACGAGGAGTGGAAGGAGTTCACCGCTCCCGTCGACGTCACCGTCGTGGCCACCGCGAAGATGGACGAGCCACCGATCCCGAACCGGGTCTCCTTGCCCTCCGTCGCGCCTCGGGCGATCTCGAAGGCGGGACCGTGATGGGCGAACTCCGTCCACATCATCAGGGCGCTGAAGGCGAGCCAGATGAAGGCCATCGTGCCCAGGATCGCGTACCCCTGCTTGAGCGAGCCGACCATCCGCCCGAAGGTGCGGGTCAGGGCGAAGGGGATGAGGAGGATCAGGAAGACTTCGAAGAGGTTGGAGAGACCGTTGGGGTTCTCGAAGGGGTGGGCGGAGTTGGCGTTGAAGTAACCGCCGCCGTTCGTGCCCAGCTCCTTGATGACCTCCTGCGAGGCGACCGCGCCACCGTTCCATTCCTGGGACCCGCCCGTGAATCGGCCGACGCCGTGGATGCCGGAGAAGTTCTGGATGGCTCCCGTCGCCACCAGAACGACGGCCCCGACGACCGCTCCCGGCAGCAGGACGCGGAACGTGCCACGCACCAGGTCGGCCCAGAAGTTGCCCAGTTCACCCGTACCCGAACGTGCGAAGGCGCGTACGAGGGCGACCGCGACGGCCATGCCGACGGCGGCGGAGACGAAGTTCTGCACCGCGAGGCCGCCGGTCTGCACGACGTGGCCCATGGCTTGCTCGCCGTAGTACGACTGCCAGTTGGTGTTGGCGACGAAGGAAGCGGCGGTGTTGAACGCCTGGGCCGGTTCGATCGACGCGAACCCGAGCGAACCCGGCAGGCCCCCCTGCACCCTCTGCAGCAGATAGAGGAAGAGGACGCTCACCGCGGAGAAGGCGAGGACCCCGCGGAGGTACGCGGGCCAGCGCATCTGCCTGTTCGGGTCGGCGCCGACCGCCTTGTACGTCCACCTCTCGACCCTGGTGTGCTTCGGGGACGAGTAGACGCGGGCCATGTAGTCACCGAGCGGGCAGTAGGCCAGCCCGAGCGCCACGACGAGCGCGAGAACCTGGAGCACACCGGCGAGTACGGGACCCATCCCTCTCAGAACCTCTCCGGGAACAGAAGAGCCACCACGAGGTACCCCAGCAGGGCGACGGCCACGACGAGGCCGACGACGTTTTCGGCAGTCACAGCTTCGCCACCCCTCTGGCGATCAGGGTCACCAGCGCGAAGACCGCGATCATGACGACGACGAAGACCACGTCGGCCATCCTCTGTTCCTCCGGCCGTGCGTAGGACGGGGCCGCCCCAAGACCGGCCGACTCTCACGGAAGCCTCCGGGCGCTGGAGTCGGGCCCCTCGGACATCCAGCAAATCCCCGGACCGGCCGGCCGCGCCTCCCGTGGAGAAGGCCCGTCGGGCCTGTGGGAGCCTTGTCGGCGTATGCCCGGCAAGGCTGCCGCACCGGCGGCGGAAACAGCGCCGGTTAGCCCGTCCGGGGCTCTCGCCGCCCCCGTCCGGGGCTCCTTGCGGTCCGTCAGGCGGTTCCCGGCGCGGTCCGCGACCCCCGTGTGAGGACGTCGAGTCCCCGTCGGGTCGTCGCCAGCACGACCCGGTCCCCGGCACGCAGGACACGGCCGTGCGCGGGCCGCCAGTCGAAGCCGGTGCCCTCGGCGAGGTTCAGGCCGCCGCCGAGGGTGTCGGTGGGGGAGCGGTCGGGCGCCCCCGGACCCGCGGAGCCCACGGCCAGGACACGCCACTCGTTCCGGGCGAACGCCTGGTGGACGGAGCGCCCCTCCAGCGCCTGATGTCCGGCCACGTCCACCGTGGTGAAGAGGAGGACGCCCCGCTCGACGGGCATCACGCCCAGGACGTGTCGGCCCATCATCGCGGCGGCGAAGGCGGGCGAGGCGAGTGCCGAGACGCTCCGGCTACGGGTCAGCGCCTCCGGATAGGAGGCGCGCAGGGTGAGCGAGACGGTGGCCGCGAAGTCGTCGTCGTACAGCCGCATCACCGCCCGCACGTCCGGATTGGCCTCCCGCGCGGCCATCACGATGTCCAGATTGGCACTGTCGTCCCTGGTCAGGACGAGCAAGGAAGCGCTCTGCCCGATCCGGGCGAGATCCAGGGCGCGGGGGCCGGTGGCGTCCTCGAGGATCAGGGGCACGCCGAGTTCCCGGGCGACCGCGACCCCCCGCGCCTGCGGATCGCGTTCGACGGCGACGACCCGGTGGTGGGCGGAACGCAGCCGGACGAGGACCCGGGTGCCCACCTTGCCGAGACCGACGAGCACGATGTGGTCGCTGAGGTCGTCGGTGGGCGGGTGGCTGATCGACGCGGCACGGAAGGCGCCCGTCGCGTTGATGGTGGCTGCCACGACGAGCGGGAGGATCGCGATCCCGGTGAAACCCGCGATCAGCTGGAGGAACTTCCGCGCCCGGGGTTCTCCGGTGGCGGGATCGCCCATGGTGAAGATGTCCAGCAGAGGCAGATACACCGCCTTCCACAGCGGTATGCCGTCGACGGTCGCGTAGGTGGCGATCGACAGCAGCGCCACCACCGCCGTCAGTACACCGAAGACGGAGGTCATCTCGCGGGAGACGAACACCTTCCACGGCAGATGGGCGAGCCGTTCGCGCAGCCAGCCGCCGAGCGTGCGCGAGTCCGAGGGAGTCTCCAGCGTGCGGTCGCCGGTGACTTCCTCCAGCATCAGCCGGCCGTGCGTGAACTGGCTGTTGTACGAGGTGACGGTGTCCGGCAGCAACTGGGTCCCCTCCTCCCCGGGGGTTTCGGCGCTGTCCTCGCTGCGGGGATCGTGCCGGTCCGTACCGGAGAAAACTGCCAGCGTGGCCAGGTCCGCGGTGTGCGGGGGAGTCCCGGCCGGGCGGACCACCCCGCGGAAGACCTTGCCCGCGACCTGGAGCGTGTGGCCGTGTCCGAGCGCGGCCGCGGCGACCAGCTCGGGAACCGCCGTGTCGGAGTCGGAGAGCACCGTGGTCGAAGTGTCGAGCGGAAGGTGGTCGGGGGAGGGAGTGTTCGAGCGGTCCCTGCGGGCGAGGACAGCGCGGTCCAGCAGCTGTTCCAGATGGCGGCCGCGCTCACGGTGGTACATCCGGATGACGAGGCGGACGGACGGGTTGATGCTCCGTGCGAGCAGAGCGGCCATCATGTTGGTCCGGTCGTCGTTGTAGGTCAGGGCGAGGGCGGCGGCCCGGTCGACACCGGCCGCCCGGAGCACCTGCTCGTCCGGGCGCGTCGCCACCAGCAGCTCGATGCCGGAGGCAGGGTCCTCGAGAAGTGCGTCGACCTCTCCGCCGTGCTCGTGGTGGCGGGACGGCAGGACGACGGTGACGGTCTCACCGCACACGGCGTCGAGTTCGACCGCGAGGCGGCGGGCCAGGCCGTCGTCACCGCAGACCACCATGTGCTGCGAGCGCGGCGTGCCGGGCGGGACGGTTGAAGAAGTCGTGATCACACGCGACAGCCTGCCGTTTCGGCACTGTTCGATTCCAGTCCGTCCGGAAGCGCGGCGTCAACATTGCGTATGGACCACAGTGGCGGACCGGGATCAGCCGACGCTCACGTCCCACCGGGGAGCCGTGACCGCTGATGGTCCCGTCGCCATCGCGCGCGGAGCGTCAGCACAGGCTCGTGCCCCCGCCCACCACCATGAGCAGTCCGACGGTTCCCGAGAACAGGAACCGCAGGGCCGCCATGGTCCAACCGGCCCTGCGGAGCCAGAGGTTCTTGAGCACGCGCAGCGCCCAAGGGACCGGGAGCGACCCCACAAGGAGGTACGTGACCAGGGTCGCCCGGTGCTGGGCCGCGAAGTCGCACGCGTCGCTGGTGGAGTCGGCATGGAAGGACACCGCGACGAACAGGGCCAGGGCGGATTCCGCCGCCAACAGCGGAATCCACCCGGCGGAGCCGCGCGCGGCAGCCGCGGAATCTGTCATGACGGGCAGCCTCTCACTCCGGCCGGGGGAAGGGAACTTCCGTGGCGGGGGCTCCGGTTCCGGAGGCATACCGGGGGCACGTCCAGACGTACCGCCCCAGGCATGGCCCTCGGCCGGTGGACGGCCGCGGCGGCGTCGGAGGTAGTCCTGTTCGCAGGGCGCGGTAGAAGGCGCAGCCGGTCGGCGCCCATTCCTGTCGCTGCGGGCTTGACTCACCCGCCTCGCCGCCCTGGGCTACCGTCCTGCGAGTATGTGCGACGAGCCCCAGACACCCTTCATCGACCCGGACTCCGACTACCCATGCTGCTGGTTCTGCCCTGCACTAAGGCTCCCTCGTGATGGTTTCGTCGTCGCGGACCGGCCCAGTCGGCACTGGCCGTTCGACGCGTCGGACGGATTCCGGTACACGGTCGACGACCGGGTTCCCGTCTGCGTACATCCGGGCCGGGTGGGGCTGGAACCAGAGCGGAAAGCCCCGCCCCCCGCCACTGAACCTCCTCCCACCCCCGTACCGTCCACCGAAGGGGTATCGGACTCGCGCCACCGCCGATGGTGGCGACGCGGGTGAGTGGACCGGAGCACCCGGTTCAGCCGGAGAAGCTGTGCCGGGCGAGGACGATCGGGCCGCCGAGTCGGTTGAATGCCGCCGCGAACCTCTGCCGCACCAACATGCGCTTTGTCGCTCCGGTGTACCTGAGCAGGCTGACACCCGGGCTCGGATCGCCGCCGGCCCTCGGGATGTCGGTCGCCGCCGCCCATGCCGGTACCACCGCGGGCCGTCGCCCTCCCGGCCTTCCGGGCACCGGGCCTGCTGAAGAACTCCGCGTCGGGTACGACGAGTTCCCGGCTTCTGGAGATCGGCCAGGACTCGGGTCGTGTGCACCGACGGGGTGAGGCGTCGGACCTTTCTCTCCACGGTACGGGTGCCTCGTGCGTCGCGGCCTTGCCACCGGCCCCCCGGATATGGCCACACTGAACGCTCGCTGAAGGGTGGTGTGGTGGTGAGTCCGACGACTGATACCGGGATGGAGCGTGCGCCGTCCGCGGTTCGTACGGGGATCGCCCGGTCCGCGCCAGAGGTCTCCGTGGTCGCTTGCCTGGCACATCTGCAATGCGTGGTGGGGAACAACGCCGTCGTACGCCTGCTGGGTGGGCAGACCGTTCCCGGGGACGAGGCCGCGAGGGCGGCCGGAACTGCCCTGTGACCACGACTCGGTTAATATGCCTGACCTACAACCGGTAGGCATGCAAATCGAGTTGGCAAGGAGGATCCATCTGTGCGCTCCGCCGATCGGGATTACCGCAAGGCTGATGGGCGGACATCGGCACCGCCGCAGCGGTCGCGGCCGCCGGTACCCCTGAACGGTGCGTGGGTACGTCATCTGCAGCGCGTGGCGGCAGGCGGTGCGGCCTCGTCGCGGCCTGGAGACGGTTCGCCGGGCGGGGCAGCCGACCGGGTCCAGGTACAACGGGCCGCCGCGGACGAAAGTCCGCGTCCATCGTCGCGGCCGGTCGGCCCTGCCCTGCGCGAGGAGCGGGAACAGCGTTTCGGCGACAGGGACTTCGGCGGCGGCTTGCAGGTGCGTGACGGGGCCGTGCCCCAGCGGGCGGGCGCTGCGGCCGATCGGGACATCAGCGTCCCCGCGGCCACCCAGGGCCTGTCCGCCGGTCCCGCGCACATATCCGAGCGCGCGGGACACGGCCACCCTCACTCGCTCGCAGGTCCGGTGCCGGTCCAGCGGGTGCGCGGGAGCGCGGTGACCGGAGATCCCGTTTCCCGGCAGGCCGGGGAGTCCTTCGAGGGAGCGGAGGTCATTGCCCGCCTGAGTCAGTCGATCGAGCAGCTTGCGATCCAGAACAAGATGAAGAAGAACGCTTTCGCGCCGGGGACCATGTGGCCCGAGAAATGGATGGTCGAGGGTCCGGCCCGGCTCAGGAAGATCCTCGACCGGCGGGTGATGCGGGGTGAGGTGTTCAACAGCCAGGATCTGGACGACATCAGGATTCTCTCCGACGTCGATCCGCAGTGGCTCGAAGAGGTGGGCATCGGCACCTACGGGCAGGCCGAGAGCTACACGAAGGGCCGCTTCCACGACTGGCTCAAGCTCCCCGCGGGCAAGCGCCTGCTCGCGGCCACCCTGGCCGTGAGCGCCGGCCGCCTTGCCGTGCGTGAGGAAGGTGCGGCCACACCGGACTCGCCCGCTTACACACTCGGCCGGTTCATGCTCACCCAGGCACCTGGTACCTCTCCGGGGGAGAGGGAGGTCCTGGAGCGGGAACGCGACCGGCAGATCCGGGATACGGCCATCGACACCCTGCACCCGGCCGGGATGGCACCCGGGCGTCTGCACCCGGACGGCATCTCCGGCACGGGCCCGGCCAAGGGCAAGAGCAAGGGCACATCCGATGTCGCGGCGCGAGACGCGCAGGCCCGCGAGATCCTCACCCGGGTGCTCCTCGTGCTGCAGAACGGCCTGAAATTGTACGACCCGAAGGCCGGCGCCCACGTGGCCGACTACGAGAAGGACGTCATCCGCGCGCTCGCCCACGGAGGGCGGGTCAACATCCGTATCCCCGCCCTGAGTTCGGCCGACGAGCCGGCCTATGCGTTGCCCCGGTTCCTGGGCGTGACGCAGGACGACCGCACGAACAATCCCGCGCCGGGCGTCAGCGAGCGTGCGTTCGCCACCCACCGCACCGCCATCGGCGCCAACAAGGGGGGTAAACCCGGCGCGTTCAAGGAGAAGGGCGGACTCGCGGCGTCGCTCACCAACATCGTGTCCGTCGGCGCCGACCGTCCGGACATGTGGGGGCAGAACATCTCGGGCGGCGGACTCGGTTCCAAGGACTGGAACGGCGACGTGGTGCTGCCGAACGGGTCCCACGGTCACATGCTTCTCGTCCATCATCGGCCGACCACGAGAAAGGACGGCTCGCTCCAGATCGGCATCGAGACCCTCGCGCCGCATGCCGTCAGCCCGGTGGGCTATCGGCATGATTTCCGTTCCACCGAGGCCACCGCCAACCCGGAGTCGGTTCTGCACGGCCACAAGCCCGACAAGGTCGGCTCGGGCGGGCTGAGCAAGAACGAACGCCTGGTCGAGTTGGGTGAGATGGGCGGCGGGGACTGGCGCGTCTTCCTCGACGAGATCAAGAAACAGTGGGACGCCGCGCTGGCCGAGACCGAGGACGGTTCCAGAGAACGGCGAGCCCTGTACGAAAGGCTGGCCGGCCCGCGGGCCCAGCCGAAACCCTGACACGGGACGCGGGCCCGCCCCAGCAAGAAGGCGGCCGATCGTGCCTTCGTCGCGGGACGCGCACCGGTCCGGCGCATCACTCGCAATTCTGCGGAGGTGGAAGGTTCGGTTGCGGCGGGGTGCGGACCGGTGCGGTGAGAACCGGTGAATCCTTTCGGTAATCGCCGTGGGGTGGACCGTCAGCGGTGGCCGGCAAGACTCCGCGCCGGAGCCAGTCGTGAGCTCACCTGTTTTTTGACCTTTCTCCGATCCGTCCGGGTCTCGAGCTCTCCGTCGGGGAGTCCGCTCCCGAGCCGGTGTTCCGAAGCGTCCTGCTGTTTCACTCCGCGCGAAGGGCTGCGGCTGGTGCCCGCTCGGGAACGTGAGCGCGGGGCCGCCCGCGCTCACGTCCGGTCCCTGAGGGCTGACGGAGATCCTCGCCCGCCCGGTCGGCGATAAGGGTGGTCAGGTGTAGGCGGGGATGTTCCGGCCCGCCCAGTCCGCGAGTGCGTGGGCGCACTCCGCGACGGATTCTCGCCAGGACTTGGCCGCTTCCTGGCCTGCGTCGTCGCTGACGTGCTTGACGATGCGCAGAGGTACACCAGCCAGGTGTGCGGCCGTCGCCAGAGCGTAGCCCTCCATGTCGACCAAGGGTGCGTGCACCGCGAGGCGGGCACGGGCGGCCTCGTCGTCGATGAAGGAGTCACCCGTGGCCAAGGTGGGGCCGTCGGGGTCTCCCACGTTCAGCGGCGCACCGTAGGTCTCGCCGGTCAGGCTGTACAAGGTGCCGCTGTCCAGGTCGTGTTGCATGACCGTGCCTATGAGGTGGGTACCGGTCCACCCCGGGCGCAGGGCTCCCGCAGTACCGAGGTTGACGACGTGCGACGGCTTCGTGCCGCTGCCCAGTACGGCGGCGAGCGCGGTCGCGGCGTTGACCTTGCCCATTCCGGTCAGCAGGACGGGCAAGGGTGTGTCGAGGTACTGGGCCTCTTCCTTGACTGCCAGGACGAGCAAGGGACGGGTACTGGTGATCTCTCCCGTGAGTTGCATGCGATCAGGATATGAGCCGGTTTTTCGGTGACCGCTTCCGGGTGCCGGTTCGTCCCCGCCGCCGGACCCGCCCTCCGGCCGGGCGGGGCCACTTTCGACACACGCCCTACACCCAGCAACTTGCCGTGCGGGGCGACCTCGAACCCAGCCCGTACGGCGCGACCCTCGTCGCGATCATCGAGTCCTGAAGGGACCGGGTGGTGCCGCCGGTACCGGTCGTGCCGAGCCGACGCCTCGCGACCCGGAATGGAGGCCGGCGAGTCGGCGGCCGGGGCGGGGCGGTGATCGCCGGAATCTGAGTGAACGCTCTTATTGACAGTACACCGTCATCTTCGGTGTGATGAATGGGAGCGCTCCCATCCGTGAACTCCCTACGGTTCCCCCACCACCGAGGAGGCGCACATGCCGATCGATACCTTGCGACGACCCCGCAGACCCTGGACAGCGGCCGGAGCCGCGCTCGCACTGGCCCTGTCACTCTTCGTCGTCGTGCCCGCCAGTGGCACCGAGGCGGCGTCCGGATGCCGGGTCACTTACACGGCCGACGAGTGGACCGGCGGCTATACCGCCCAGGTGCGCATCGCTCATACCGGTGCCGCGCTCAGCGGCTGGCAGCTGACGTGGAGTTACGGCGGCGACCAGCACGTCACCTCCGCGTGGAACGCGACCGTCGCACAGACCGGAAACTCCGTGACCGCCGTCAACGCGGCCTGGAACGGGGCGCTCGCCGACGGGGGAACCGTCGACTTCGGTCTCCAGGGGACCTGGCAGTCGGCCCACCCGGCGCCCACGGACTTCGCCCTCAACGGAGTGTCCTGCGGTGGCGACGGCACCTCGCCACCGACGACCCCGCCCACCACGACCCCGCCCACCACGACCCCGCCCTCCGCGGATTGCGGTGACGCCGCCGTCTGCGAGGACTTCGAGGACCAAGCCGGACCGGCCCCCGCCGGGAACTGGCGCTTCACCGCACCCGACTGCCAGGGTACGGGCACGGCTGCCGTCGACACGAAGGTCGCGCACAGCGGCACCCGGTCGCTACGGGTGGACGGACGGGCCGGATACTGCAACCACGCCTTCGTGGCCGCGACCGCAGATCTGTCATCGGTCGGCCCGGTGTTGTACGTCCGCATGTGGGTACGGCACACCACCGCGCTCCCGGCCGCGCACGTCGCCTTCGTGTCGATGCCGGACAGTTCGCAGGGCGGCAAGGCGCTGCGGATCGGCGGGCAGAACGGTGCCCTGCAGTGGAACCGGGAGAGCGACGACGCCACACTTCCGGCGCAGAGCCCGGTCGGGGTGGGGCTGAGCAGGTCTCTCCCCACGGACAGCTGGCACTGCTTGCGGTTCGCGGTCGACACCTCGGCACCCGGACTCGACACCTGGCTCGATGGCGAACTGGTGCCGGGGCTGCACGCCGACGGCGTACCGACGCAGGACGTCGACGCGCAGTGGCTCTCCCGGACCACCGCGCCGCGACCTACCGCCCTGCGACTGGGCTGGGAGAGCTACGGGACCGGTGACGACACCCTGTGGTTCGACGACGTGGTCGCCGGGTCCTCGCCGGTCGGCTGCTGACGACCGGCGAGGAGCGGTGCGCCGGGCACCGGTCCCGGTCGTCGGCAGTTCTCCCGGACGGTCCGGCACGACGGGCCTGACGTGGGCACCCCGGACTCCGGAAGCGTCGCACGGACCACCTTCCGACAGGAAGGATCACTGGGTACCGCCGCACCGCCACAGCCGCACGTGGTTCGTCGCGCCGTCCGGCCGCGAAGGTTCCCGACACCCTGGCCGGGTATGCGGAAGACACCCTGCGGGTGGTCCTGGACGCCGCCGCGGACCGGTGGCGCTCTTGCCGGTGGCATGCCGACGGCCCCGGACTGCGAGGACGTCGGGCGCTGGGTGAACAGGCCCCTGGGCCGGCTGTCCGTCCTGGACATCGTCCGGGGCGAACAGCCGGCCACCGCCGGTCCGTACCCGGTGACTGCACTCGTCGCCGCGAAGCGCCGGCAGGGCCCGCGTTCGTGGAGCTGGTAACGATCGGCGGGCCGGTTCGCCGCGTCCTGAGTGGCTGCGAGTCGCGCACCGCACGGGGCCGCGGGAGCCCCGGAGCATGGGCTCGCGGGTCCGGACCCGGTGTCGACTCCCCGTATCGGAGCGCCATGCCCGAGCGGGCCGGGCGGACGTCCGGCGCACCTGTCCGGCCCACCCCTCCATGCCTTGCACGGCTGCCCCTCACCTCCGCAGTCCGCCGTCCGTCGTGCTGCCCGCAGTCACCACGACGACGGTGAAGAAGTCTTCGGGGGAGGCCGGGAGCCCGCGACGATCGGCCGGTTTGTTTGCGCTGCGATCGAACCCAGCCGGAGACGACCGGCACAACCTTCTGTGGTCCCGGCTCGTCACAGGAGGCAACCGGTGCACCAACTCCGGCCAATGGGAAGGGAAAATCCAGATGACACCAGTTCATCGGCGTGCGTGGTCCGCGGCGCTCACGCTCGCGGCCGCTGCTTTGCTCGGGACGTTTTTGGTAGGGGCTCCGGCTCACGCCGAGGACGGGCCCGCGCTGAAGTTCACGGTCGCCCGCTCCGAGGTGGGGCTGCCGCAGCCCGCCGACCGGTCGGACCCACCGCAGATCAACTGGGGGCTCGACGGGGATGCCGAAGGCGGTACCGCCAAAGACGTGATCGTCACCATCGACGCCTCCGGCATCTCCGCGTTCACGGACCTCGACTCCACCTGCACGGGCGACATCTGCACATGGCCCGCACACGACATCGCCTCCGACGGGCACCACGGCGGCGTCCTGGACCTCAACGCCAAGCCGGACGCCCCGCTCGGAACCACGGGCACGGCACGGCTGTTCGCGACCTCGTCGAACGCAACCGTCGAGGAGATGACCGTCAAGGTCACCGTCGGCGCGGTGGATCTCGCCATCGAAAGGATTCCGGACTCCGGGGACGTCGAGCCCGGCTCGACCGTGAACGCCCCGATCAAGGTGTCCAACTCCGGCTCGCTCGTGGCTGACGAGGTCGACCTCACCCTCGCCGCCACTCGCGGTCTGGGCTTTACCCAGAAGTTCTCCAACTGTACCTACGGGAAGTCCACGGACATCCCCGCAGGCCACGGACAGTCCCTGGACCGTGCGGTCTGCCGCCTCACCACTCCGGTCGAGCCCGGCAAGGCATACCGTCTCTCGTCGCCGGTCGGGATCGCCGTGAAGCCCACGGCGCTTTACGAGTTCGTCGACTATCAGATCGCTGCCGTGTCCACCTCTGTCCCCAAAGCGGCCGCCTCCTCCGGACCGGTGCTCGGGCTCGTCGAGGACGGCACGCCGCCGACCGTGCGGACCGATCACGCCCAGTGGCGCATCGAGGCGGACAACACGGCCGACATCGAGGTCACCGGCTCGACCGCCCACGCGGCCCCGGGCGACCAGACCGTGCTGACCGCGAAGGTACGCAACAACGGACCGGCGGACTTCAACCTCGTGTACTCCGACGCCCAGATCGGCATCCTGGTCGAGATTCCCAAGGGCACCACCGCGGTGACGATCCCGCCGAAGTGCGGTGTGTGGACGGGCGGCGGAATGGGCGAGCCCACGCCCGGCGCCCCGGAGTACATGTGCGCGGCGGACTCGCCGTTCACGGTCGGCGAGACGCTGAGGCTGCCGTTCTCCGTGAAGGTCGGCGAGGGTGCTCCAGCCACGACGTCCGGCAAGGTCACCGTCACCACGGTGTACGGGGGCGATCTGGACGCCGACCACGACAAGACCGACAACACCGCGAAGATCACGGTGGAGACGGCCTCCTCGTCCACCGCCACGCCCGGCCCCACCGCTACGGACGCAGAGAGCACGGGGGGCAGCAACGCGTCCATCGACGGCAAGGCCGGAACGGGCGCGTCGGCCTCCCCGGACACTTCGGGAACGATGGCCTCGACGGGCAGCGGCCCCACACCCGCGATAGCGGCGGCCGGCGCGCTGATGCTGCTCACGGGTGCCGCAGTGGCCGTGACGGCCCGAAAGCGCCGGGCCCGTCCAGGGAACACCACCTGACGAGGTCGCCGAGGCGGCGGAGAGCGAACGGCAATTCCCGGACCCCGGCACAGCGACGTCACGGAGCGGGGCACACACAGCGTCCAGCGCTCCTCGTAGCACCCTCCGCGGCCTCGGGCTCCTTTCGCGACCATCCGCAGGCCGGACTCCGGACCGCCGCACGGCGCCCCACCCCGCCGGTGCTGCGGCGTTGACACTCGGTCGGGGATCGGTTGGTGAACGGGGCGGTGGTGGAAGTGGAGGCGTGCCGGCGAACAGAGGTGTGCCGGGGCCACGGCTCATCGGCCGGCCACAGGAGGGGCCCGCCGATGGAACTTTCCCACATGCCGGGTTCGCCACTTCGCGGATACAGCAGGGTTGCTTTCCGGCCGAGGCCCGTGAGTTCCGGGATCAGTGAGTCCACGTCGAACGGCGCTGGGGGATGTGTTGGGTCAAGGTGCGTCCCTTCTCGGTGATCAGGTCCGGGCTTCCCCCAACGACGGTTGGCGTCAGCCCATTCGCGGCGACAGAGAGTTCGTCCCGCTCGGCCCGCACTTCCGCCAGCGGTTCGGCCAGCTCTTCTTAGCGTTCATCCAGTTCCGCGCGCCACATGGTGATCCGTTCCAGCAGCCCGGGATCCAGCATGCGCCGGATCGTAGAGCGCTGCCGAACTGCGGCGAGCAGGAATCGGGCAGACCCGGTGGTCGTCGGGCCGTCAGCGCGACAAGGCGCCGGGCCTGGTGGTCGCGACGTGGCGGCACAGGGACAGGCGGGACGGCTTTCCCCTGCCCCACGACCACTGTCTGGTCCTGAACCGGGCGCAGCGTCCGGACGGTTCCTGGTACGCGCTGGACACCGTCCGTCTCTACCGGAACGTGGTGGCATGGGTCGGTCTGGGCCCGCGTTGCAGCTCTGTGTTGCACCGCCGTCCAAAGCCGGGGGCAAGACGAAGGTCCCGGGGGTCACGACGCCCCGGGGCCTCCACTTCGCTGATCTCCCCGCTCAACGACGAGCCGGGCAGCCTGTCACGCCCACATTCGTGCTGCCTTCTGTCAGGGGGCGTCTCTACCCTGGCGTGATGACACGGTCTGAGTTCAAGTTCGCCTATTTGCAGCCGCTGTTCGTGGACGTGGAGCGACTGCGTGGAGAGAATGCCTACCGGCAGCTGTCGGCACCGCAGCCGTCGAGCAGCCTCGCGACGGACGATGCACCGCTGGGCATGTACTCCGCGTCCACGCTCATCCAGAACTCCTACAGCGCGGGCGTCGCCCACGCCGATGCGCTGCGCAGGCTCGTGCACGCTGGAGAGGTAGACCCGCAGAGCCCGTGGACCCTGATGCGGGGGGCGCTGGAGAACTTCGCCACAGCCGTCTGGATTCTGGGCGGCAACAACCGCACCGAGCGCCGCCGACGCACCCTGGCCCTGTGGCGTGAGGACATGCGCAACCGGGCCCAGCACGAGGAGGACACGGATCACCAGCCAGGCCCCGGTGGCAAGACCGGTCGCGAACGCCGACAGGACATAGCCGACCTTGCCCTGTCCCTCGGCATTCCCACCACCTCACTCAGCAAGCCAGAGGCAGGGAAGGTCATCAAGGAAGCTGCCGAGGACGCCGGCCTGAAAGCCCGAGACGTCACTGCCGCTTGGCGCGCGGCGTCCGGGTTCGCCCACGGCCGGTACTGGCCCAACCTCCGGGCATCCATGCCCATCGACGCTGTGCGCAGCGGCCCCGACCACTACCTGATGGCTTTGGTCATCGACGAGGACCAGCACCGCCCGCTGACACGGCATACCAGGACCCTGCTCCACCGGCAGCACGATAGGTACCAGGCCAGGGCCACAGCCCTCTGACCACGCAGCGAAGCCCACCAGGCGCCGATGACTCAGGGCGCTTTCGCGCACAGAGTTCGGTCAGGCCCAGTCGATGCCGAGCTTTGCGAGGGCAGCGCGCTGCTCCGGAGTGAGCTTGGCCCGCCGGCTCTTGATGTTCGAGAGCTACACCCCCAGTTTCACCGGCACCGTCTCGCTGTCGACCATGACGTCCACCATGGCGCCGCACGGGACGGGCCGCTGCCCTTCCGCCACCCACTGCTCCAGGGCTGCCAGGCCCCGCTGGAACGCGGCCTCCGCCTTGATCCCCGGCTTCTTCGGCCCCTTGAGTGCGGCGGCCAGCGCCGGACGGAGCTCCGCCGAGGCGGCGGCCGCCACGGGGAGGGCCGCGCCCCGCACGCCCAG
>NZ_JBSFVR010000166.1:0-15553 GCF_053592415.1 Streptomyces sp. NPDC002690
CGGTACGACCGGCAGCCTGGTGCCGAGCAGCGGGTGCGGCGGGCCGCCGACCGGGTAGCGGACGTCGAGTCCGCCGACGGCGGCGGCCAGGTGGGCGCGGACCGGTGCGTGGGCGACGAGTTCGCGGACCAGGGTGCGCACCGCGTCCACCTCGGGCCCGCCCAGCAGCAGGAGCGCCTGGGCCTCGATGGAGGCGAGGGTCCGCGCGCCCACGGCGTGGCGTTCGTCGTGGTAGGTGTCGAGGAGACCGGGGTGGGCGCGGCCGGTGACTTCGGCGGCCAGTTTCCACCCCAGGTTGAAGGCGTCCTGGAGGCCCAGGTTGAGTGCCTGGCCGCCGATCGGCATCTGCCGGTGGGCCGCGTCCCCCGCGAACAGCACCCGCCCGTGCCGGTAGCGGGCGAGCTGCCGGGACGCGTCGCCGAAGGCGTTCACCCACAACGGCACGCCCGTGCTCACGTCTTCGCCGGTGACCCGTTTCCACGCCTCGGACACCTCGGCGAACGCCGGTGCGCCGGTGCGCTTCCGAGCCGCCGACGTGCCGTGCCCGTGGACCATCAGCCGGGTCACGCCGTCGGGCCGCCGGGCGGCGATGGCCAGGCCGTCCGGCAGCCGCTCGAACCGGCGGTCGGGGACGTCGATGCCGTCGACGTCGGCGCGCACCATCTCGCGCCGCGCGTCGTGGCCGGGGAAGTCTGCCCCCACCAGCCGCCTGACCGTGCTGTCCTCGCCGTCGCAGGCGACGAGGTGGCCGGCCCGTATCCGTACGGGGCCGTGGGGTCCGAGCGCCTCGGCCTCCACGTACTCCGGGGTCTGTGTGACGGCCCGCACCTCGTGGCCGGGCCTGATGTCGGCACCGAGCCCGGCGGCCCAGCCGCCCAGCAGGCGCTCGGTGTCGGCCTGCGGAACCTTCCACTGGCCCGGGTGGCTGCCGGGCAGGCTGAGGTCGAGCGGGATTCCGGCGAAGTGACCGCGCAGGTCGTTCGGCGGGGCGGGGATCGTCTCCAGCAGTCCACGGCTGTCCAGGATCTCCATGGTGCGGGCGTGCAGCGTCGTGGCCCGCGACTCGGTGAGGGGTCCGGTGCGCCGTTCCAGTACGACGACCCGCGCCCCGCCGAGGCGCAGTTCCCCGGCGAGCAGCAGCCCGACGGGACCGGCTCCGACGACCAGCACCTGGGTGTCCGGACGGTCGTGGACCATGTCAGCCCTGCTTCCCTGCGAGATTCTCGGCGTACGTCCTGGCGTGCCCGAGGGTGGCGAGGCTGTTGGTGGAGAGGGCGGAGTGCACATACGCGCGGGCGTCGGACACGCCGGCGTCGGGGCCGAGCACCGCGGGGATGTTCTCGGTGTTCAGGGTGACGGTGTGCTGGGAGGAGGCGACCGTGCCGTCGGGCCCCTCGTCAAAGGTCCAGACGCCGGTGTGCAGGGTCAGCAGGGCGGGCAGGGTGACCTGCTTGTAGACGATGCGCCGGTGCGGGAACGTCACCCGGTACGACTTGGTGGTGTGGGTGGAGCCGTCCTTGGCGCGGGTGTCCATCTCCAGCGTCTGGAGGCCGGGGGCGTCCTCGGTGAGCCGCACGGTGGCCACGTGCGGCAGCCGCTCTTCCCAGAGGTCGGCCCGGTCGATGAAGTCGAAGAGGTCCTTCGCGGACCCCGCGACCTCGACGCTGTCGGTGAAGGAGAACGTCAGCTCCTCGGCCGCGTGGGCCGCCTCGACGTTGGTCTTGAGGGCGGCGAGCTCGGAGCGGCTGTTGCGGTCGACGGCGTCGTCGATCCAGGCGAGTTGGGCGGGATCGTCGTCGACGGCGCGGTAGTCGTGCAGCAGCCGCACCCGTGCCCGGTCCCCGCCGAGCGGTTCGACGATCCAGGTACCGCCCATGGCGGCGACCGGCGGGGCGCTGATCTCCTGCCGGAAGGTGATGCGCAGGCCTTCCGGGTCCAGGGTGCGGCGCGAGGTCCAGTTCTTGGCCTCTCCGCCCGCGCCGGCGGTGGCCCAGATCCGGATGCGTTCCTCGCCCTCGCTCCGCTCCACCTGGTCGACGTGGATCGTCGGCGGGAAGATGCGCGGCCAGTTCGCCACCTCGGCCAGCAGGCGGTAGACCGCTGGTGCGGGGGCGTCGACGGCGATCTCGTGCTCGACCTCACGGGTCGTCATGGTCACTGCTCCTCGGGTTCGGGGCTGGGTGCGGCGGGTGGGGGCCCGACGGTCGGTCCTGGGGCGGGTGCCGCGGTGGACGGTGGGCCCTGGGGCGGCTCGCGGCGGTCAGAAGTTGCCGAGGCCGCCGCAGACGTTCAGGGCCTGCGCCGTGATGGAACCGGCGGGGTCGGAGGCGAGGTAGCCGACCAGACCGGCGACCTCCTCGGGGGTGGAGTACCGGCCGAGCGGGATCTTGGCCTGGAACTTCTCCAGGATCGCGTCCTCGGTGGTGTCCCACGCCTCGGCGTATCCCTGCCGGACCCGCTGGGCCATCGGCGTCTCGACGTATCCGGGGCAGACGGCGTTGACGGTGATACCGGTGGGCGCCAGTTCGTTGCCGAGGGCTTTGGTGAAGCCGACGACGCCGTGTTTGGAGGCGGAGTAAGGGGCGCCCAGGACCACACCCTGCTTTCCGGCGGTGGAGGCGATGTTGATGATGCGACCGCGGTCCTTGTGGCGGAGGCCGCCGGTGGTGAGGACCTCACGGGTGACCCGGAAGACGCTGGTCAGATTGGTCTCGATGACGTCCTCCCAGAGTTCGTCGGCGATGTCGGCGGTGACGCCGCCGCCGGACCGGCCGGCGTTGTTGACCAGCACGTCGACGGTGCCGAACCGGTCGACGGCGGTCTGTACGAACTCCCGTACACCGTCGGCGTCCCGGACGTCGACGACGGCCCCGGCGACGGTCAGCCCCTCGGCGGTGAGTTCCTTGACCGTGGCCGCGACGTTCCCGGCGTCGCGGGCGCCGATGAAGACCCGGTGGCCCTGCGCGCCGAGCAGTCGGG
This sequence comes from Streptomyces sp. NPDC002690, assembly GCF_053592415.1. Lineage (NCBI taxonomy): Bacteria > Bacillati > Actinomycetota > Actinomycetes > Kitasatosporales > Streptomycetaceae > Streptomyces > Streptomyces sp. NPDC002690. Next base: position 2,980 of record NZ_JBSFVR010000166.1, read on the forward strand.
CTACGGCGAGTCCGATGCCGCTGGTGGCACCGGTGACGAGGGCGACGGGGCCCGTCTCGCTGGTGGTGGCGGTCATGATGGGTGGTCCTCTCAGGAGTTGGCGGACGCGGACAGCAGTTCGTTGACGACCTTGATGAGCGCGCGCGGGGTGGTGGCGTCGGTCAGCGCGTCGTCGTCGAGCGTGACGCCGTACTCGCGTTCGATGCTCCCGCCGGTCTCCAGCAGCGCCAGCGACTCGTAGCCGAGGGCCCCGAAGTCGGTGTCCAGGACACCGTCGTGAAAGTCGGCGCTCTCTTCGGCACCGGCGGCGTCCCGGAGGATTCGTTCGAGGTCGGTGAGGGTGAACTCTGCTGCGGGCATGGGGGGTCCTCGGGTGGTCGGGTCAGTGGGCGGGGGCGCGCAGCACGACGGCGGAGTTGAATCCACCGTGGCCGCGGGCCAGTACGAGCGCGGTACGCAAGTCGGCCGGGCGGGCCCGGTCGACGACGAGGTCGAGCGGGTGGCCGGGCGACGGCCGCACGTTCACGGCGGCGGGGATCAACCCGTCGCGCAGTGCCAGCAGGGCGGCGGCCAGGTCGAGCGGCGCACCGCCCGAGTAGAGCCGGCCGGTCATGGTCTTGGGCACGCTGACCGGCACGCGTCGCTCCCCGAACACGGCGGTGATCGCCTCGGCCTCGGCCCGGTCGAGTCCGGGATCGGCCGCACCGTCGGCGAAGACGACGTCGATGTCGTCCGGGCCCGACGAGGCGTCCTCCAGCGCGAGTTCGATGGCCTTGCGCAGTCCGGGCGGGCGTCCGGAGCCGGGCTTCGGGTCGAAGGTGGAGCCGTATCCGGCGATCTCCCCGTAGTCGCGGGCACCGCGTTCCCTGGCGGCGTCCGCGTCCTCCAGGATGAGGATCGCGCCGCCCTCGCCGGGCACGTACCCCCGGGCGTCCGGGTCGAAGGGAAGATAGGCGCGGGTCGGTTCCTCGCTGGTGCTGAGCCGGCCGCTCGCGAGCTGGGCGACCCAGCCCCAGGGGCAGAGGGAGGCATCGATTCCGCCGGAGACGACGAGCCGGGTGCCCTTGCGGATCTGGCGGCGGGCCTGGGCCACGGCGTCGAGTCCGCCGGCCTGGTCCCCGACGACGACGCCGCTCGGCCCCTTCATGCCGTTGCGGATGGAGATCTGTCCGCTGTTGACGGCGTAGAACCAGGCGAAGGACTGGTAGGCGGATACGTACTTGCTGCCCTGGCTCCACAGTTTGCGCAGCTCGTTCTGGCCGAACTCGAAGCCGCCGGAGGCGCTGGCGGTGACCACGCCCATGTCGAACGCGTCGAGTTCTTCGGGGCGCACCCCCGCGTCGGCGAGCGCCCAGTCGGCGGCGGCGAGGGCGATCCTGGTCATCCGGTCGGTCTGCGGGATGAGGCGGCTCGGCAGGTGGTCCTCGGCGGTGAAGCCGGGTACCTCTCCGGCGAGTTTGGCCGGGTAGCCGGACGGGTCGAAGCGGGTGAGCCGGCCGATGCCGCTCTTTCCGCCGCGGGTGGCCGCCCAGTAGTCCTTGGTGCCGAGGCCATTGGGCGAGGCGATGCCGAGGCCGGTGACGACGACGGAGGACGGGGTGGTCACGCCGCTCTCCTCTCCGGGTCGGCCAGCACCATCGCGCTCTGGAACCCTCCGAACCCGCTGCCGACGGTGAGCACCGCGTCGGTGAGCTGGTCCCGGGCGTGCAGGGGTACGTAGTCGAGGTCGCACTCGGGGTCGGGGGTGTGCAGGTTCGCGGTGGGCGGGACCACGTCGTGCTCCATGGCGAGGACGGACGCAGCGATCTCGATGGAACCGATCGCCCCCAAGGAGTGGCCCACCATCGACTTGATCGAGCTGACCGGCGTCCGGTAGGCGTGGTCGCCGAGGCTCTTCTTGAACGCGGCCGTCTCGTGCCGGTCGTTCTGCTTGGTGCCCGAGCCGTGCGCGTTGATGTAGTCGATCGACTCCACGGGCAGCCGCGCCTCGTCCAGCGCGACCCGGATGGCCTCGGCCATCTCGGCGCCGTCGGGCCGCAGTCCGGTCATGTGGTAGGCGTTCGAGCGAGTGGCGTAGCCGGCGATCTCGGCGTAGATGTGCGCTCCTCGGTGGCGGGCGCTCTCCAGCTCCTCCAGCACGAAGACGGCGGCTCCCTCCCCGAGTACGAATCCGTTGCGGGTCCCGTCGAACGGGCGGGAGGCGTGCGCCGGGTCGTCGTGGCGGGGTGTGGTGGCCTTGATGGCGTCGAAGCAGGCCATGGTGATCGGGGAGATCGGTGCGTCCGACGAACCCGCGACCATCACGTCGGCACTGCCTTCGCGGATCAGTTCGGCGGCGTAGCCGACGGAGTCGATGCCTGAGGTGCAGCCGGTGGAGACCACGGTGCTGGGGCCTTCCGCGCCGACCGCCCAGGCCACCTCGGCGGCGAACGAGCTGGGGACGAGGTGACCGTAGAGGTGGGGCGCGGCGTACCGGTGGTCGACGAGGTCGATCCGCCCGCCGTCGCTGACGACCCGGTACTCCTCGTCCAGTCCCATGGTGGCGCCGACCGCGCTGCCGACGGAGACGCCGATCCGGTACGGGTCGAGCTCGCCGGTGGCGATGCCGCTGTCGGAGACCGCGCCGCGCGCGGCGACGACCGCGAACTGCGCGGCGCGGTCCATCCGCCGGATCTCCTGGGGCGTCAGCCCGTGCTCGTACGGGTCGAAGTCGATCTCGGCGGCGACGCGGGAGCGGAAGGGCGTGGGATCGAAGAAGGTGATGCCCCGGGTCGCGGTACGGCCCTCGCTGAGCAGGGTCCAGAAGTCCTTGACGCCCACCCCGCCGGGTGCGAGCACCTCGACGCCGGTGATGACGACGCGGCGCTCGCTCACGCGGACGCCTCCCACGTGTAGAAGCGCTTGGCCATCGCGTCGGCCGGGGACCGCCAGGTCGCGGGGTCGTACGCCTCGATGAACGGCTTGAGGTCCTCGCTGATGCCGATGAAGCGGGGGTCGGTCTTGGCCTCCTCGATCAGCGCGCCGCCGTTGTCCTCGTCGAAGTCCTGGAGGTGGAAGTACAGGCCGCGGTAGGAGAACAACTGGCGTCGGCGGGTGCCCATCCGGTGCGGCATCCCGGTGGCGTCGAACTCGTTGAACAACCGGGCGACATCGGCGCTCGCGCCGGGTTTCATCCGTGCCACGATCAGCGTGCTGTGCATGACTCACTCCTGATTCATGTTGCGTCCATGACATGACTGCGGCGTCGCGCGCCCGCTGCGGGACCTTCCGGCGCCGCCTGCGCGGACGACGCGCACGGACGGACGCCCCGGACGGGCGGGAAGGGTCGCGGCCCGAGAACGGGCCGCTCGGGTCAGCCGGTGGGCCGACAGCGCGCGACGACGGGAACGCGGACGCCGGCTTCGGCGGCGGCGGCCGGTGTCCCGGGCGCGGGGTCGACGGACGAAGGGGCGGCCCCCACGGCGGCGGGCACGCCACGAACCACGCGAACAGCGGCTGTCGGAGCCCCGTGGACGGGAACGGCAGGCCGGACGGGCGGCCGTGCGGCGCGGCCGGTCCGCGGCGTGCGCCCGACGGCCGAGCCGACCGCGCACCCCGTTCCCGCCCACTCCCACGAACCGCCCGTCACAGGTTCCACCGGACTTCGCCCACCTCTCCAGGACACGCCACCAGGCCGTGACCTCAAGGTTCGACGGTCGCGGAGACGCGGACAAGGCGGTTCGGTTCAGGGAATCGTCAGTTACGTCAGAGGCGGCGCACCGACGTCAGATCCCAGCGGACCAATGACAGGAAAGGGTCCGGGGAGGGATGCGAAACGTGGGACGGACGGGAGACACGCCACAGTGCGACAGGCAGGGACGCCGGGTCTCGGGCGCGTTCCGGGCACGGGTGGGGGCGGGCGGGCGCACCCCGAGGAGCAGCCCGCAACCGCACCGATCGCACCGACCGCACCGACCGCACCGACCGCACCGACCGCACCGACCGCACCGACGCAGCCGTACACGGAGAACGGGCCTTCGTCGTGCATCCCCACGACGACGGCCCGTTCTCCGTCAACGGCACCTTCCGGTACTTCGGTTGGGCAACGCCCCCTCTGCCTTTCGGCGGGTTCACCGGCATACAGCTGACCTTCTCCCCGCGCGGGCCGGAGCCCGGGAAAGGGTTCCGGGCGCACGGGAGGTGATCTCCGGCTGCTGGCCGGCCGGGGTGTCCGGGGTTGATCCGCCGGGCCCCCTCAGGGCAACAGGGGTCCAGGTCCGGCCGCGGAGACTTCCACGGCCTCGGTCTTCGGATTGCGGCGCTGGCGCTTGGCCATCCAGGTGGCGAACCACGAGAGGAGCATGCACATCCCGATGTAGATGGGGGAGATCACCATCACGACCGGAATGAACGGCAGGTCGTAGTCGAGGTTCGAGGCGATGAGCTTCCCCGCGTGGAGGAACTCCTCGTAGGTGATCAGATATCCGAGCGAGGTGTCCTTCAGGGCCACCACGAGCTGGCTGATGATGGTCGGCATCATGGCGCGTACCGCCTGGGGCGCGAGCACGGAGATCGTGACCTGCGTCTTGCGCATCCCCAGCGCGTACGCGGCCTCCCGCTGGCCACGCTCCACCGAGTTGATGCCGGTACGGAACACCTCGGCCAGCACCGAGCCGTTGTAGAGGGTCAGCCCGGCGACCAGGGCGGGCAGCGGCTGGACCTTCAGCGCCACGAAGATGAAGAAGATCATCACCAGCACGGGCATGGCCCGGAAGAACTCGACCAGCAGGGTGGCGATCCAGCGGACCGGCCGGTGCACGGAGAGCCGGCCGACGGCCAGGACCGCGCCGAGTGCCAGCGAGAGCACCGCCGCGTACCCGAAGGCCTTGAGGGTGTTGCCCAGTCCCCGCAGCAGCAGTTCCTGGATTCCCTTGTAGGTGAAGGGATTCCACTTGGCTGCGGCGAACTGACCGGTGTCGATGAGGAGATAGACGATCCAGCCGACGAGAGCGGCGACCAGGATCGTGGCGGCGACCCCGTAAAGGAAGTGCCGCTTGCGGGCTTCGGGCCCCGGGATGTCGTAGAGCGCGGTGGCGGCGGGCGCGGCGTGGGTGGTCATCGGGTCACTCCCCAGCGCTTCTCCAGCACGGTGAAGAGCGCGCTGATGGACAGGGTGATGATGAGGTAGCCGACGGCGATCCAGACGAAGGTCCAGATGATGCTGTAGCCGAGCTCGTTGAGGGTCTTGTAGGTGCCGAGCAGCTCGGTGACGCTGAAGGCGCCGGCGATCGCCGAGTTCTTGGCGAGCGCGATGAGCGTCGAACCCACCGGCGGGATCACGGAACGGAACGCCTGCGGCAGCACCACCGTGTTCAGGGTCTGCCCGAAGGACATCCCGAGGCTCCGGGCCGCCTCTCCCTGGCCGGTGGGCACGGTGTTGATACCGGAGCGCAGCACCTCGCAGATGAACGCCGAGGTGTAGCAGCCGAGCGCCAGGACGGCGAAGACGTTGAACGGCAGGACGAGGCCGAAGCGCGGCAGGCCGAGGAGGACGGCGAAGAACAGCAGGGTGAGCGGGGTGTTGCGCAGCACCGTCACCCAGACGGTGCCGACGAGCCGGAGCGAGCCGACCGGGGCGACCCGGAACGAGGCCATGACGAAGCCGAGCACGAGGGCCAGGAGCGAGGCGAAGACCGTGAGTTCGAGGGTGCCGAGGAACCCTTTGCCGTAGAGCGAGAAGTTCTCTGTCAGTACGTCCATGGTGGCCGGTCCCTCAGTTCGCCGGGTAGCGGTCGATGGGCGGCGGCGTCGGCGCGGGGACTCCGGACAGCCCCAGCGTCGCTTCGAACGCCTTCTTCCAGTTGCCGTTCTTCTCGTTCTCCTCCAGCGCGTCGTTGATCGCGGACCGCAGGGCGTTGTCGCTTCGTGGCACGCCGATGCCGTAGGGCTCCTCGGAGAAGGGCTTGCCGACGACCTTCATCTCGTCCGGCGCCTTCGCCGCGAAGCCCAGCAGGATCGCGTCGTCCGTGGTGACGACGTCGACCTGATAGGTCAGCAGGTTGTCGACGCAGATGGAGTACGTGTCGTAGGCGACCAGGTCCGCCTTCGGGTAGTCGGCGGCGATGCGCTGGTAGGGGGTGGAACCGGCGGCCGAGCAGACCGTCTTGCCGGCCAGGTCCTGGGGGCCGTGGATGTCGTTCTCGTCGGTGCGCACGAGGAGTCCCTGTCCGGCCATGAAGTACGGGCCGGCGAATCCGACGAGTTTCTTGCGCATGTCGTTGATGGTGTAGGTGCCGACGTAGTAGTCGATCTGGCCGTTCTGCAGGGCGGTCTCACGGTTGGCCGAGGCGATGGTCTTGAACTCGATGTCCTTCGGACCGAATCCGAGGTAGGCCGCCACCATCGTGGCGATCTCGATGTCGAATCCGGAGTAGACCCCGGTGGCCGGGTCCTTCTCGCCGAGGTAGGGCTGGTCCTCCTTGGCGCCGATCACCAGGTGGCCCCGGCGCTCCGCCCGGGTCCACGTCTTCGACGCGGGGAGCCGGAAGCCGGTGTTCACCGTGTAGTGCGGCAGTTCGTCGGCCTTGGGTCCCTTGACCGGCGGGCTTCCCTCCTTCCCGCACCCGGCGGCGAGCGCCGTCAGCAGCAGGGCGGCCAGCAGTGCGGTGATCTTCTTCGTACGCAACGCGGAGCCTCCCGTCAGTGCTTGAGGATCTTGGACAGGAAGTCCTTGGCGCGGTCGCTCTCGGGGGCGGTGAAGAACTCCTCCGGAGTGCGGTCCTCGACGATGAGTCCGTCCGCCATGAAGACCACCCGGTTCGCGGCGGAACGGGCGAAGCCCATCTCGTGGGTGACGACGACCATGGTCATCCCGTCCCGCGCCAGCTGCTGCATGACCTCCAGCACCTCGTTGATCATCTCCGGGTCGAGCGCCGAGGTGGGCTCGTCGAAGAGGAGGGCCTTGGGGTCCATGGCGAGGGCGCGGGCGATGGCCACGCGCTGCTGCTGTCCTCCGGAGAGCTGCGCGGGGAACTTGTCGGCGTGCGCGGCGAGCCCCACGCGCTCCAGCAGCTCCCTGGAACGGGCGTCGGCCTCGGGCCTCTTCCGCCCGCGCACCTTCATCGGCGCGAGCGAGACGTTGGCCAGCACGGTCTTGTGCGCGAACAGGTTGAACGACTGGAAGACCATGCCGACTTCGGCCCTGAGCCGTGCCAGTCCCTTGCCCTCCTCGGGGAGCGGCTTCCCGTCGATGGTGATCCGGCCCGACTCGATCGTCTCCAGCCGGTTGATCGCACGGCAGAGCGTGGATTTTCCGGAGCCGGAGGGGCCGATGACCACGACCACCTCCCCGCGGCCGACGGTGAGATTGATGTCCCGCAGAACGTGCAACTCTCCGAAGTGCTTGTTGACGTCCCGCAGATCGATCAACGGATCGACGGCCATACGCTGCCCTGCCCATGTGTCGCTGTGTGTCGGCTCAGCGGAAACTATCCGCATGGGTAAGGGACTTCACGCCCGACACGCAAACAGGGCAAAAGGCTGTTTATCTAGGTGGTGCCCGGCGGCCGGGCCCGGATACCACCGGGCATCCGGGCCGGACACCACCCGGGGGGCCGGGCCGAACACCGTCCGGGGGCCCGGGCCGGACACCACCCGGAGGCCCGGGCCGGACATCACCCGGGTGTCATTCCTCGGCCGCCTCCGCGTACACCTGGGACAGTTCGGGGCTGCCGTAGACCGCCCAGTCCAGGCCCGCTCCGACGACGTCGACCTCCCGCCCGGAGGCCAGCAGCACGACGGGCTGCCCGCTCGGCCAGACGTCCCACCGTGCACCGGGCACGGTCCGTACGAGCACGGTGCCGAGGTACAGGCCCGCGTCGTTTCCCATCCACGGCGCCTCCTCCGGATCGTCGCGCCAGCGGGGCGGCAGCTGGTCGAGCGCCGTCAACGAGCCCGGGGTGTCGTCCAGTTCGAGCCCACTGCTCCCCGCACGGACACGCAGCAGCTCGCATTCGGCGAGAACCTCCGCGAGGCCGGCGGGGTCCGTCTCGGCGGTCTCCGCCAGCGTCATCGCACGCGTACCGCCTTGACGCTTGCGCCAGTTGCCCAAGAAGGGGATGTTCACCCCACAAGGGTCGCACTTTCGTCCCCCCGTACGCCACAGGGCGCGCGCCGCGCACGCGGGCGTGGTACCCGGTCCCGGAGGGAAGCCACCCGCTCCGTAAGCTGCCGGAATGAGCACACAGGACTATCTCTCCGGTCTCTTCTCCCTGGCGGGCAGGACCGCCCTCGTCACCGGCGGCAGCTCCGGTATCGGCCGGGCGACCGCGGAGGCGCTCGCCCGCGCGGGCGCGGAAGTGACCGTCGTGGCCCGCCGCGAGGCCGAACTGAAGTCGACCGTGGACGAGTTGACCGAGGCCGGCTGCCGCGCCCACTGGGTGAGCGCGGACCTCGCCACGACCGACGGGGTCGGGCGGGCGGCCGACGCCGTGGTCGCGCGGTCCGGGGAGCCGGACATCGTGGTGAACTGCGCCGGGATCAACCTGCGTCCGCCGATGGGCGAGCTGGGCGAGGACGTCTGGGACACCACGATGGCGATCAACCTCAAGGCCCCCTATCTGCTCGGCGAACGGTTCGGGCCGGGGATGGCGGAGCGCGGGTACGGGCGGCTCATCCACATCACCTCGCAGCAGGCGCACCGGGCCTTCGTGAACAGCGGGGCGTACGGCGTCTCCAAGGGCGGGCTGGAGTCACTGGCCCGGTCCCAGGCCGAGGCGTGGTCGCGGTACGGGGTCACCGCGAACACCCTGGTCCCCGGCTTCGTGATGACCCCGCTGAACGCACGGCTCTCCTCCGACCCGGAGAAGGTGGCGGCGCTGGCCGCCCGCACCATGGTGGGGCGCAACGGGCTGGCCGAGGACTTCGCCGCCGCGGCGGTGTTCCTGTCCGGTCCCGGCTCCGCTTACGTGACCGGACAGTCGCTCTTCGTGGACGGCGGGCTCTCCGTCCACTGACGAGGCGCCGAGGGCTCGTTCCGAGTCCTTCGGCGAGCCCGGCCCGGGGCCCGATACGGGCCCTGGCCGGGGGCGCCCGTCGTACGGACGCCCCCACGAGCGGGTCAGGCGCCGGGCCGCTTCCGGGTCGCCCCGGCGACGGCGGCGACCAAGGCCTCGGCGGCGGCGGACGCCTGCCGCTTGTCGATCCCGAGGCCGGTGAGCACCCCGTCACCGTCCTCGTGTTCCAGAAGTGCCAGCAGGATGTGCTCGGTTCCCACGTAGGCGTGGCCGAGCCGCAGGGCCTCGCGGAAGGTGAGTTCGAGGACCTTGCGGGAGCCGGCGTCGTACGGGATCAGCTCGGGAACCTCTTCGGCGGCGGGCGGCAGCGCGGCGAGGGCCGCGGCGCGGACCGCTTCCGGGGTGACGCCCCGGGCCGCGATCACCTGGGCGCCGACGCCTTCGGTGTCGGCGACGAGGCCGAGCACCAGGTGCGCGGGGAGGACCTCGGTGTTCCCGGCGAGGTGGGCCTCGTTGTGGGCGGCGACCGCGACGTTCCGGGCGCGCGGGGTGAACCGGGCGAAGCCCTCGTTGGGGTCCAGGTCCGCGGAATCGTCCGGCTTCTTCGGGACGAAACGCTTCTGTGCGGCCTGTCGGGTCACCCCCATACTCCTGCCGATGTCCGTCCAGGAGGCGCCCGAGCGGCGGGCCTGGTCCACGAAATGGCCGATGAGGTGGTCGGCGATGTCACCGAGGTGGTCGGCCGCGACGACCGCGCCGGAGAGCTGCTCCAGGGCGTCGGAGTGAGACTTCTTGATGGCCTCGATGAGGTCGTCGAGGCGCACGGGAGGTTCGACTGCTGCCGGTTGCGTCATGTGTCAACCGTAAGTTGACACTCGCAGGAGTGTCAACCTTCGGTTGTCATTCGGTTGTCATTCGGGGGTCACTGGCCGGCTGGTCCGCGGGTTCCGGCGTCCGCCGTCCGGATCCGGGCCTCAGAACTCCAGGTCCACCACGACCGGTGCGTGGTCCGACGCGCCCTTGCCCTTGCGCGCCTCGCGGTCGACGTAGGCGTCCTTCACGGCGGCGGCGAACGGGGCGTTGCCGTAGGCGAGGTCGATCCGCATGCCCCGGTTCTTGGGGAAGCGGAGCTCGCGGTAGTCCCAGAAAGTGAACGGGTGGTCGTACTTCAGGGGGCGCGGCACGACGTCGCTCAGTCCCTCCTCCCGCAGCGCGGCAAGGGCGTCCCGCTCGGCGGGGGTGACGTGGGTGGCACCCTCGAAGAGCGCCGGGTCCCACACGTCCTCGTCGGTGGGCGCGACGTTGTAGTCGCCGAGCACGGCGAAGGGCCGGGGCCCCGTCGCGTCCGCGGCGACGGCGCCGCGCAGCGCCTCCAGCCAGCGCAGCTTGTAGGCGTAGTGCTCGTGCGTGACCTCGCGGCCGTTGGGAACGTAGACCGACCAGAGCCGCACGGGTCCGCAGGTCGCGGAGATCGCCCGGGGCTCTTCCGTACCGTCGTACGCGGGGCCGCCCGGCAGGCCCATGACCACGTCGTCCAGGCCCACGCGGGAGATCAGCGCCACGCCGTTCCACCGGCCGGTGGCGTTCACCGCGGAGGCGTACCCCAGCTCCCGCAGCTCGTCGGCGGGGAACTGCTCGGCCGTGCACTTGGTCTCCTGGACGCACAGCACATCGGTGCCGCTGCTCTCCAGCCAAGCCAGCAGCCTCGGCAGGCGGGCGGTGATCGAGTTGACGTTCCACGTGGCGATGCGCATGGAACCCAACCTAACCGGTACCACCGACAGTCGCGGACCTGGCGTGGACCTGGCTCGCGGGCCGCGGAAGAGCCCTCGGAACCCGGCGGGTCCCGGAGCCCTCGGACCTGGCGGGTCTCAGAGCCCGGTGTGCTCCCCCGGTGCCATCCGGCCGTGGTCACTGCCGCCGAGTGCCCCGATCTGACTGTCGTAGATCGGCCGGGCCAGGTCGGTGAGCAGGGCGTCGTGGATGTCGATGGCCCGGCGCGGCCCGACCTCGCGCACGTAGTCGATGACCTCCGAGATCTTGCTCCACGGGGCCATCACCGGCAGCAGCAGGGTGTCGACCGGCTGCTCGGGGACGGTGAGCGCGTCGCCCGGGTGGAAGACCGCGCCGTCGACGAGGAAGCCGACGTTGGTGATGCGCGGGATGTCGGGGTGGATCACCGCGTGGAGCTCGCCGTGGACCTGGACGTCGAACCCTGCGGCACTGAAGGTGTCGCCGTGGCCGACGGTGTGCACCCGCCCGGGGAAGGCCGCCGCCAGTTGCTCGGCGACACTGCGCAGCGTCCAGATCTCGGCCGCCGGGTTGGCCTCCAGGGCCGCCCTCAGCCGGCCCTCGTCGAAGTGGTCCGGGTGCTCGTGCGTCACCAGGATGGCGTCGGCGCCGACGGCCTCGTCCTCCCCGGAGAACCCGCCCGGGTCGATGACGAGGGCCTGCCCGTCCTTGTCCAGGCGGATGCAGGAGTGTCGCTTCTTGGTGAGCGTGAGAGGCGATGCGTTCATGGTCTCCATCCTGCTACGCGGGCGGGGTCGTTTCTTCCTGAATCACTGACTGGGCCACGGCGAACGCGGCCCCGGCGGCGGGAATCCCGCAGTACACGGAGGTCTGGAGCAGGACTTCCTTGATCTCCGCGGGCGTGAGGCCGTTGCGCAGCGCCGCCCTCAGGTGCGCGGCGAGGCCCTCCAGCCGGCCGGACGCGATCAGCGCGGTGAGCGTGACGCAGCTGCGGGTACGGCGGTCGAGTCCCTCGCGGCTCCAGACCTCGCCCCACGCATAGCGGGTGACGAGGTCCTCGAAGTCCTCGGTGAACGGGTCGGTGGCGGCTCCGGCCCTGTCCACGTGGGCGTCTCCGAGCACCTCCCTGCGGACCTTCGTACCGATCGTGTGGCGGTCCGTACGCTCCGGGTCGACCGCGCGCGGGGCCGGCGGCGCGATCTCCGCGACGGGCGCGTACGGAGCGGAGAGCGGCGGGACGGCGGCGGGAGGGGAGGAAGCGACGACCGGGACGGCGCCGAGGGTGTCCTGCCAGGTGGTCGAGAAGTGGGTGAACAGCAGGTCCATCACCGCGGCCGGCTGTTCGACCGGCGCGAGGTGCGAGGCCCCCGGCACCAGGGCGAGGCGGGCGTCGGGGATGCCAGCGACCAGGGTGCGCGCCTCGGCGGGGCCGGTGACCCGGTCCTCGGCACCGACCACGACGAGCGTGGGCACACCGATGCGGCCCAGCTCACCGCGGATGTCGAAGGACGCGAGCGCCTCGCACGCGGCGATGTAGCACCCGGGGTCGGTGGTACGCACCATCTGCACGGCCCACTCGACGATGGCGGACTGCGCGGCGGCGAACCCGGGCGTGAACCAGCGCTCAGGGGAACTGCGGGCGATGGGCTCCAGGCCGTTGGTACGGACGATCACCCCGCGCTGGCGGAACTCGTCGGCGCTACCGAATCTGGGCGAGGCCGCGACGAGCGCGAGCGAGGCCACCCGATGGGGGTGGCGCAGCGCGAGGTCGGCACCGATGGCGCCGCCGATGGAGCAGCCCGCGTAGCCGAAGCGCTGGACGCCGAGGG
>NZ_JBSFVR010000167.1:0-15533 GCF_053592415.1 Streptomyces sp. NPDC002690
AAGAAGCCCGTCTCCTACGACCGGGGCGGCTACCTCAAGCGCATCGACTACGGCCAGCGCACCGGCACCCTGTTCAGCGCCGCGCCGCTCGCCCGCGTGGACTTCTCGGTCGACGAACGGTGCTTCGTCGAGGACGGCATCGCGTGTTCCGAGGCGAACTTCACCTCGGGCGACTTCGCGAAGAACCACATCTGGTACGACACCCCCGCCGACCTGCTCTGCCAGTCCGGCAAGGACTGCTACGTCCCGATCCCGACGTTCTGGACCCGCAAGCGCCTGGCCCAGGTGACCACCTCCACCCAGCGCACCGAGGGCTCCACCGCCCTCTCCAAGGTCGACTCCTGGACGCTGGAACAGTCGCTCCCCGCGGAGCGCACCGACGAGGGCACCGCCCTCTGGCTCGACTCGATCACCCGCTCGGGCTACGGCACCGACGGCGAGTCCCAGGCACTGCGTCCGGTGACGTTCGTTCCCAACACGCAGCCGATGCCGAACCGGGTGCGCCGCGGTGAGAAGGACCCGAACCCGACGTTCGACCGGCTGCGCGTCGAGCGGATCATCAGCGAGTACGGCGGTGAGACCTTCGTCGACTATCGCGAGCCCACCGGCGCCTGCAAGACCGGCTCCGGCTTCCCGGCGGTCGAGTCCAACACCGGTCTCTGCTACCCGGCGTACTGGCACCCGGACCCGGACAAGGTCGACGAGTCGATCGAGTGGTTCAACAAGTACGTCGTCGACACCATCGAGGAACTCCCGGGCGTCAAGGGCGTCGAGCCCGTGACCACCTCGTACGTCTACGGCGACAACGGTGACACCAAGGGTGCCTGGGCCCTGAACCAGGCGGAGTTCTCGAAGAAGAAGACCCGTACCTACGACCAGTGGCGCGGCTTCAGCCGGGTCCGCACGGTCAGCGGCGCCGACTCCTCGGACACGTACGAGGGCAGCGCGAAGTCCATGTCGGACGTGCGCTTCTTCCGCGGCATGAACGGGGACCCGCTGCCGGGCGGCTCCAAGCGCTCGGTGACGGTCGTCGACAACGACGGTGCCAAGATCGCCGACGACGACGAAGCCCTCCAGGGCAGGGTCGCCGAAGAGCTCGAGTACACCGGGTACAACGGCACTCTTACCTCACGGTCGGTGGACTACCCGAAGGTCGTGGAGCTGGCGAGCCGTGCTCGCGACGGTGGCATTCCGGCGCTGAAGGCGTACCGGGTGCTGGACGACCACACCATCACCACCACCCGCTCCTCGGGCACGTACGACGTCAACGAGACGCGCCAGTGGCGCTCGCTGCGGACCAACACCACGTACGACGACACCTACGGGCTGCCGCTCACGGTGGAGTCCCTCGGCGACACCGGTAAGACCGGTGACGAGTCGTGTGCGGTGCTCAGTTACGTCCACAACACGGCGAAGAACCTGATCGGTCTGGACAAGGAGACGCTGACGACGGCCGGTACCTGTGCCGCCGCCGCGACCGCTCCGGTCTCCGCCCGCATCGCCGGTTCCCGCGTCGCCTACGACGACCTGGCCTTCGGCGCCACCCCGGCCACGGGTGCGGCGACGACCACGTGGTCGCTGAACGGGACGGGTGACGCCTGGCAGCAGACGGCGAAGCTCACCTACGACGCGCTCGGCCGTGTCCTGACCACGACCAACGCCAAGAACGAGACCGAGAAGACCACCTACACGCCGTCCACCGGCCAGGTCTACTCGATCACCGAGGAGAACGCGAAGAACCAGACCTCCACCAGCTACCTGGAGCCCGCTCGCGGCACCACGCTGAAGGAGGTCGACGCCAACGGGCGTACGACCCTCTACCAGTACGACGCGCTGGGCCGCACCACCGCAGGGTGGGGCACCTCGCAGGCCGCCACCGAGGACCCCTCGGTCAAGTTCACCTACAACACCGCCCCCGGCGAGCCGGTCAACGTCATCAGCTCCACGCTGAAGGACAACGGCACCGGCTACGACGACTCCGTCGTCTTCTACGACGGGCTCGGCCGTGAGCGTCAGCGCCAGGAGCCGGCGGTCGGCGACGGCCGTCTGATCACCGACACCATCTACAGCGCCAACGGCACCATCGCCCGCACCAACAACGGCTACTACGCGGAGGGCCTGCCGCAGCCGGTGATGTACGAGGTCGACTCCGACTTCAAGATCCCGAACGCGACGCTCTACACGTACGACGGCCAGGGCCGTGTGCTCTCGGAGACGCCGTACATGGCGGGCGCCACCGTGCCCACCAAGGCGACGCGCTACGAGTACGGCTACGACTGGTCCACCGTCATCCCGCCCACCGGCGGAGCGGCTCAGCGCAGCTGGAGCGACGCCCAGGGCCGGACGGTCAGGGTCGACACCTTCACGGACGCGGCACGCAGCGCGTACCGGTCGACCACGTACTCCTTCGACGCGCGCGGCGACCAGACCAAGGTGGAGGACTCCTCCAAGAACGTCTGGTCCTACACCTACGACGCGCTCGGCGAGCAGCTCACGGCCACCGACCCGGACACGGGCACCAGCAGCACCACGTACGACGTGCTCGGCCGGCCCGAGACGACGACGGACAGCAGGCAGAACACGGTCTGGACGAAGTACGACGAGCTGGGCCGGGCGACCGAGCAGCGGAAGGACTCGTCCTCGGGCGAGCTGCTGACCTCGGCCACGTACGACTCGGTCATCGGCGGCCTCGGCCAGCCGGCCACCACCACCCGCTACACCGACGGTCTGCCGTACACCAGCACGGTCACCGGCTACACCGCCGAGTACCAGCCGACCGGCACCAAGCTGACGCTGCCGGCGACGATCGCGGCGCAGTACGGCCTGCAGGAGACGTACGCCTACACGTACGAGTACAGCAAGTCAGGCCAGTTGAAGACGGCTTCGCTGCCGGCGGCGGGCGGTCTCTCCCCGGAGAAGATCGTCACCCGGTACAACGAGGACGGCCTGCCGGTCTCCACGTCGGGGATCGACTGGTACAACGCGGACACCGACTACAGCGTCTACGGCCAGGTCCTGCGCTCGGTCACGGGTGAGAACCCGAACCGGGTGTGGACGTCGAACCTGTACGACGAGCGCACCGGTGAGCTCACGAAGTCCTACACCGACCGCGAGTCCACCAGCGACACCACCACCGTCCTGGGCAACCGCGTCAACGTCCGTTCCTACGGGTACGACGCGGCGGGCAACGTCACCAAGATCGAGGACGCGGTCGACTCCAAGACCGACCGTCAGTGCTTCAGCTACGACGTCCTCGGCCAGCTCACCGAGGCGTGGACGGCGTCCGACACCGCGTGCGCGGTGACCTCGGCCGGTGTTCCGAGCGCGCCGACGATGGGTGCGGGCGGCGACGGTTACCACAAGTCGTACACGTACGACGCGATGGGCAACCGGAAGAAGGAGGTCGATCACTACCTCGGCACGGTCGGCACCACCACCACGGTGCTGGACCCGGCGAAGGACGCGACGACCGACTACGTGTACGGCAAGGCGGACGGCACCCAGCCGCACACCCTGACCGGGATGTCCTCCACCTATCTGACGGACGCCGGGGCCAAGGTCACCGAGGCCTCGACCCGTACGTACGACAAGGCGGGCAACACCGAGACCCGCACGGACGGCGGCGACCAGCAGGGCCTGACCTGGACCTGGGACGGCAACCTGGAGACGGTCACCGGCTTCGGCGAAAGCGGTTCCGGTCCCTGGGTCGGTCTCTCCGGCAAGTGCGTCGACCTCGCCTCGTCCTCCACGGTCGCGGGCACCGCCATCCAGCTCTACGGCTGCAACGGCACCCGCGCCCAGAACCTGAGGATCGAGGGCGCCACGCCCACCGACTCCTCCAAGGGCGCGCTGAAGGTCATGAACCAGTGCGCCGTTCCGAAGGACGGCGCGACCGCCGACGGCACGGCCGTCGTGATCGCGGCGTGCACGGGGGCCGCGGCCCAGCAGTGGACGGTGGTCGAGGCCGGACACAAGCTCAAGCACGTCGCCTCAGGCAAGTGCCTGGTCGTCCCCGGCGCCAACACGGCCGCCGGTACCGACCTGACGCTCGGCACCTGTGACGCGAGCGGGGCCGCCCAGTCCTGGGCCCCGGCCAACGTGACGAAGTACGTCTACGGCCCGTCCGGCGAACGCCTGATGGCTCTCACCGCCAGCACCCGGACGCTCTACCTCGGCGACACCACGATTTCGGTCAACGTGGACGGCACGCCGAACTACTCGGAGCGCTACTACCAGCAGGCCGGCGGCCCGGTGGTGATGCGCTTCAAGCAGGGCGGCGGCGCCGACCAGTTGTCGATGCAGGTGACCGACCAGAACGGCACCGCCTACATCAACGTCAAGCTCGCCGCCGGCAACGCGGTGAAGTTCGACAAGACCGACCCGTTCGGAGTGGCCCGCAAGGAGAACGCCAACTGGCTCTCCCACAAGGGCTACATCGGCGGTGAGGACGACAACTCCACCGGCCTGGTCCACCTCGGGGCGCGTGAGTACGACCCCGAGACCGGCCGCTTCATCTCCGCCGACCCTGTCCTCGACCTGGCCGACCCGGTCCAGATCAACGGGTACGTCTACTGCGAGAACAACCCCGTCACCTTCGCCGACCCGAGCGGCATGATGATGGACTCGGTAGGCGGCGGTGGCGGCGGTGGCGGTGCCGAAACGGCCGAAGAGGCCTGGGCCAACCAGCAGATGAACACCTCGATGGCGCAGATCATCATGAATGTCGGCTGGGCGGTGTTCAAGGAGTTCATCGGCTGGAACGACGTCGTCAGCTGCTTCTCCCGCGGCGACATGTGGGCCTGCGGCTCGCTGATCATCGACGCCATTCCGTGGACCTCGGTCTTCAGCAAGGGCAAGAAGATCTGGCGCGCGGTCGAGAAGACCTTCAGCGCGATCAGCGCCTGGCGCAAGGCCCAGGAGAAGGCCCGCAAGATCATCGCGGCGGCCAAGGCGGCCCGCGAAGCCGCCCGAGCGGCGAAGGCCGCCGCGAAGGCAGCTGCCAAGAGAGCCGCGCAGGCGGCGAAGAAACGAGCGAAGGAAGCAGCCACCCGAGCAGCGAAGAAGGCTGCCGAAAAGACGGGGAACGCGACCCAGAAGGCCAAGAAGGTGGCCGCCAAGGCCAACGAGAAGGTCAAGAGCGCCGCTCAGCGGGTCACCAAGAAGTCCGAGAAGGGGAACGGTAAGGACGGAGTCGACGAGGCTTCGCCCGAGGGGGCAGGCTGCCCGGCGAACAGTTTCGTTCCCGGTACTCAGGTCTTGATGGCTGATGGGTCGACGAAGTCGATCGAGAAGGTCGAGAACGGTGACGAGGTTCTCGCCACCGACCCCGAGACCGGTGAGACGACCTCCGAGGTCGTCACGGCCGAGATCACGGGTGAGGGCGTCAAGCACCTCGTCAAGGTCACCGTCGACACCGATGGCGACAAGGGCGACAAGACCGCCTCGGTCACTGCGACGGACAACCACCCGTTCTGGGTGGAGGCGGTGGGGAAGTGGCTCGATGCCACCGATCTGAAGCCTGGTCAATGGCTTCGCAACAGCGCCGGCACCTACGTTCAGATCAGCGCGATTGAACGCTGGACCGCGTCGGACGCCACCGTCCACAACCTCACCGTCAACGATCTGCACACGTACTATGTCCTCGCAGGTGACACGTCAGTTCTCGTTCACAACTGCTTGGCAAGTGCGGGCGAGGACGATCTCGCAGCCCTCGCGACCAACAAGTTCAGTCGACAGTTGACCGAAGCTGGGCGGGCTCTTCAGAAGCACTCGTCGAATTTGGCGAAGCGGGGACAGCAGCACACTGATCTCTACGATTTCGGCAAGGTGACGGACAAGGAGCGTTCCGAAATCGGGGAAGAGATCATCCAAGAGGTCCTGACGAACCCCAATGCCAAAAGGTTCATCAATCCACACCTCAAGGACCCCAAAAAGTACGGAGGGCCGACTCTCGATATCAAGATCGACGGGGGGTGGGGTGCCAGGTGGTACATGAAGAATGGATCCCTGGCATTCGCAGGGTTCCTCTGAGTCGCTAGGTCGAGGGGTGTTGAGTATGAGATACGATCCCAGTCACTTTGAGCTGGATGGTGCGCTGCGAGACGTACTCATACTCGACATCGGCATCCATGAGTGGCGCCTGATGATCTCATCGCTACCGGCACTGGACGCTGAGGTGGTCCTCACGGTCGATGACGCTCCGGTTGCCGATGCGTCTGTGAGCGATCCGGCAGATCTGTTTGCCCTCCTGGAGGGTGATGAGGATGCATCGGCAACCCTGGCCGTCAAGGTCGGCGAAATGATCTTCCGGTGCTACTTCTATCGTGTTCGCGAAATGGAGTTCACGTTCGATCCGCGAACAGTGAGAAATCCCGGCGAGTTCGTAAGTCTTGAAAGATTTATGAAATGGCTCGGGGAGTCTTGTCACAGGCGAGTCGTCATGGTCATGGAAGGCGTGGGTGGAGAGTCGGTTCCACCGCTGCTGGAGTATGTTCCGCACGACTGACCAGGGCTGACGGCCCTCGCGGCAGGAGATGTCCGACCCGGCGGGTGCAGCGGTGGACATTTCATCGCCTGGACTGCCCCGGTGGACTCGGCGCGGGATGGTTGACGCTCCGACAGGTAATGCATCCGGCCTGGATTTCGCCAACACGAGAGCCCCACCGAATCAGTTTTCGGTGGGGCTCTCGTGTTGGTGACCCGCCCTAATGCACCGGCACGACCGGCGGTTGCGGCTCGCCCTCTTCGGCGAGGCGCTCCAGACCGCTCTTGGTCTTCAACGGCTTCTCCTTGATGAAGACCACCGCGATCAGCGCGAGCAGCGCGAAGGGCGCGCCGGCGAGGAAGACGGAGCCCGTCGCCACGCCGTACGCGTTCTCCACGATCACGCGGGCCGACTCCGGCAGGGTCGCGAGGTCGGGGATGGCTCCGTCGCCGCCGCCGGAGGCGGAGCTGCCGAAGCCCTTCTCCAGTTCCGAGGCGACCCGGTGGCTGAGCACCGCGCCGAGCGCGCTGGTGCCCACGGCGCCGCCGAGGCTGCGGAAGAAGGACAGGGTGGAGGTCGCGGCGCCGAGTTCGGCCGCGGGCACGTCGTTCTGGGCGGCGAGGACCAGGTTCTGCATCAGCATGCCGACGCCGATGCCGAGGACGGCCATGCAGGGCGCGATGACCGCGAAGGACGTACCGGCGCCGATGGTGGAGAGCAGGCACATGCCGGCACACATGATGACGCCGCCCGAGACCAGGAACGCCTTCCACTTGCCGCGCCTGCTGATGATCTGACCGACGATGGTGGAGGAGACCATCAGGCCGAGGATCATCGGCAGGCTCATCAGACCGGCGATCGTCGGGGACTTGCCCAGCGAGATCTGGAAGTACTGCGACAGGAAGACCGTGCCGCCGAACATGGCCACACCGACGAAGAAGCTCGCCACGGTGGTCAGGGAGACGGTCCGGTTGCGGAAGATGCTCAGCGGGATCATCGGCTCCTGGACCTTCGACTCGACCAGGACGGCGAGCGCGATCAGGACGGCACCGCCGAGGACGAGCGCGGCCGACGGGCCGGAGACCCAGTCGAACTTCGAGCCGCCGAGCGTCACCCAGAGCAGGAGGGCGCTGACCCCGGCCATGATGAGGAAGGCGCCGAGGTAGTCGATCTTCGCCTCGCGGCGGACCACGGGCAGCTTGAGCGTCTTCTGCAGCAGGAAGATCGCGAGCAGCGCGAACGGTACGCCGATGAAGAAGCACCAGCGCCAGCCGAGCCACGAGGTGTCGACGAGCACGCCGCCGATCAGCGGGCCGGCGACGGTGCCGACCGCGAAGACTGCGCCGAAGATGCCGGAGAACTTGCCGAGTTCACGCGGCGGGATGATCGAGGCCATCACGACCTGGGCGAGCGCGGTGAGACCGCCGGCGCCGATGCCCTGGAGCACCCGGCTGATGATGAGCACGGTGACGCTGTGGGAGAAGCCGGCGACCAGCGAGCCGACGACGAACATCGACAGGGAGCACTGGAGCAGCAGCTTCTTGTCGTAGAGGTCGGAGAGCTTCCCCCAGACCGGCACGGTCGCCGTCATCGCCAGCAGCTCGGCGGTGACCACCCAGGTGTACGCGGACTGGCTGCCGTGCAGGTCGGTGATGATGCGCGGAAGCGCGTTGGCGACGACCGTGGAGGCGAGGATGGCCACGAACATGCCGGCCATGAGCCCGGACATGGCCTGGATTATCTGACGGTGGTTCATGGTTGAGGACTCCCGGGCTTCGGGCGTCACTGCAGCGGACATCGGCTGGCGTACCTCTGGTTTCTGATGGTGCGACCGGCTCCGGGGGAGCGGCGGACGGGTCGGCCCGGGGGCGGGCCGACGGGTTGCGTGACGGTTCGACGTGCCCGTCAGTCGCCGAGACCGGCGGCGAGTTCGTCGAACGCTTCGTCGTAGAGGGTCAGGAAGGCGCGGGTCCGGCCGGTGGCGGTCCAGATCTCCACGGCGGCCCGCACGGTGGCGATGGTGGCGTGCACCAGCAGTCGGGGGCGCAGGTCGGTCTTGGCGTCCTGGCCGAGGCGTTCGGCCACCGCCGCGATCAGCGCCTCCTCGTCCGCGCCGCGCGCCGCGAGGAAGCGGGGGAAGAGCGCCGGGGTGCGGTCCAGCACGGTGCACTGGAGTTCCCACCGCTCCGGCGCGTCCTCGAAGTGGGCCAGTTCCTCACCGAGGACCCGGCGCAGCACGGCGAGCGGGCCGAGTCCGGTCGGTGCCGAGAGCACCGCGGTGCGGGTCCGTGCGGCGCTGTCCGGGTCGGGGACGAGAATCGCGTCGTCGAGGTGGGCGAAGTAGTTGAAGAACGTCCGTACCGAGACTCCGACCGCCGCGGTGACCGCTTCGACCGTCACCTGGTCGAGCCCGTGCTCGGCCGCCATGCGCAGGGCCGTGTCGGCCAGCGCTTCGCGGGTCGCGCGCTTCTTGCGTTCGCGCAGGCCGGGTGGCGGGGGAGAGGGGGTCACGAAGGTGCATGCTATGCAAAAATGCACAGTCTGCAAAGTTCATTTTTTTGAGGCAATCTTCCGCTCCGGGCGATGAGTTCCCGGCGCGTGGGCCGTCTACCTCTTCGAAAGCGCGTGGAGGCGTGGCCAGGATGGCCGGGCCACCCGAGGGGGGACAGCCCCGGGGCGCCGGACCGTCGCCGAATCCCGGTGGCGGCGAAACGGAGGAGTGGGACCACCATGGAAAAGATGATCTTCGTGAACCTCCCGGTGAAGGACCTGGACGTCAGCAAGGCCTTCTTCGAGAAGCTCGGCTACCACTGCAACCCCGGCTTCACCGACGAGCATGCCGCCTGTGTCGTCATCAGCGACACGATCTACGCCATGCTGCTCACCGAACCGCGCTTCAAGGACTTCGCCACGAAGGAGATCGCGGACGCCGCGAAGACGACGGAGGTCATGCTCTGTCTGAGCGCGGAGAGCCGCGCCGAGGTGGACGAGACCGTCGACGCGGCACTGGCCGCCGGAGGCTTCCCGGCCGGCGCGACCCAGGACTACGGCACGATGTACGGCCGCTCCTTCCAGGACCCGGACCACCACGTCTGGGAGGTCATGTGGATGGATCCGGCCGCTGTCGCCGAACGCTCCTGACACCCGGCCCGGTTCACAGCCCCGGGTACGTCACCCCGGTGAGCTGCTGGGACGCCGACCAGAGCCGCTCGCCCGCCACGTCGTCGCGGGTGCGGCGCGCCCGCCACGACGGAGCGGGCGCGCCGCGCACGCCCAGTCGTCCCGGGCCGGTGAACGAGTCGGGGCGGACACCCGGCGCCGTGGCCGCGTACAGCACGGGCAGCGCCCCGGCCGTCGCGGTCTGGGCGAACAGCAGGTTGCCGAGTTCCATCACCCGCTCCCTGCTCCGGCGCCGCTCCAGCCGGGGTCCCGTCGTCGCCAGGTTGGTGGAGGCGTACCCCGGGTGGGCCGCCGCGGCCACGATTCT
Organism: Streptomyces sp. NPDC002690; assembly: GCF_053592415.1. NCBI lineage: Bacteria > Bacillati > Actinomycetota > Actinomycetes > Kitasatosporales > Streptomycetaceae > Streptomyces > Streptomyces sp. NPDC002690. The sequence continues at coordinate 9,972 of NZ_JBSFVR010000167.1, forward strand.
CGATCCGGAACGCGCCAGCAGCCGGGCGAACTCGTGGACGAAGAGCAGGTTGGCGGACTTCGACGCGCCGTAGGCGAGCCAACGCCGGTAGTGGTGTTCGCTGTTGAGGTCACCCATGTCGATGTCGGCCAGCAGGTGCAGCCCGCTCGACACTGTCACCACCCGCGCGGTGCCGGCGGCGCGCAGGGCGGGCAGCAGCAGACCGGTGAGGGCGTAGTGCCCGAGGTGGTTGACGCCGAACTGCGTCTCGAAGCCGTCGGCGGTCCGCCCGTACGGCAACGCCATCACGCCCGCGTTGTTGACGAGCAGGTCGATCCGGTCCGGGGCGTGCGAGGCCGCGAACTTCCTCACGGAGGCGAGGTCCGCCAGGTCCAGTGGCACGAACGCCACGTCCGCGCCGGACACCGCCCGCCGGATGCGGTCCGCCGCACCCTCCCCGCGTTCCTCGTCGCGGCACGCGAGCAGCACCCTGGCCCCGCGCCGGGCCAACTCCCGGGCGGTGACGAGGCCGAGGCCGCTGTTGGCCCCGGTGACCACGGCCGTGCGGCCGCTCTGGTCGGGGATGTCGCGCGTGTTCCAGCCCTGGATCATGGGCCCAGGGTACGACCGGCGGACACGGCCGTACGGTCCGGCGTACCGGAACGCGCGAAAGCCGGTCCCGTACGCGGGAGCCGCGTCCGGGACCGGCGAGGGGTACTACGCCTCCCGCAGCTCGAATGCCTCCACCGTCACCTCGTCGTCGTCCAGGCAGGCGCCCGTCGCGAGGTCGAACCGCTGCTTCAGCAACGGCGAGGCCACGAACGGCCGTCCGTCCGCCGAACCGATCAGCCCGCGCGAGAGGACGTACGCCCCCGTGAACGGGTCCCGGTTGTCGATCGCGTACGCGCGCCCCGCCCGGTCCATGAAGACCGCCACCTGGCGCCCGTCCGGAAGCAGCGCCGCCACCCCGCGCCCGGGGACCAGCAGGGAACGCTCGCAGAGGGTGAACCAGCTTCCTCCGTAGGCGAGTTGCACCAACGTGGTAAGGCTCGTGGTGGGTGCTTCGGCCGTCGTCGTCACAGTCATCGGGATGCGGTCCCTTCCAGGGTACGGATCGCGAGCACCGGGCCCGCGAGGATGTCGAGGTCGGGCTTGACCTGGTCGCGCTCGGGCACGAAGCGCACCGAGGGGTCCGGTGCGTCGGGCGCGTTCACGAAGGTCACGAAGCGGCGCAGCCGCTCCGGGTCGTTGATGGTCTCGGCCCACTCGTCGCGGTAGCCCTTCACGTGGTCGGACATCATCCGCTCCAGCTCGTCGCAGAGCCCGAGCGAGTCGTGGACCACCACGTCCCGCACGTGGTCGAGGCCGCCCTCGATCCGGTCCAGCCAGGCGGAGGTGCGCTCCAGCCGGTCCGCGGTGCGGATGTAGAACATCAGGAACCGGTCGATGAGGCGCACGAGTTCGGCGTCGGAAAGGTCCTGCGCGAGCAGGTCCGCGTGGCGCGGGGTGGCACCGCCGTTGCCGCCCACGTAGAGGTTCCAGCCACCGGCGGTCGCGATGATCCCGAAGTCCTTGCCCCGGGCCTCCGCGCACTCGCGGGCGCATCCGGAGACCGCCGACTTCAGCTTGTGCGGGGAGCGGAGCCCCCGGTAGCGCAGCTCCAGATCGATCGCCATCTTCACCGAGTCCTGCACGCCGTACCGGCACCAGGTCTGCCCCACGCAGGACTTGACCGTCCGCAGCGACTTCCCGTACGCGTGGCCCGACTCGAACCCGGCGTCCACCAGTCGGGTCCAGATCAGCGGGAGCTGGTCGACCCGGGCGCCGAAGAGGTCGATCCGCTGACCGCCGGTGATCTTCGTGTAGAGCCCGAAGTCGCGGGCCACCTCGCCGATCACGATCAGCTTCTCCGGGGTGATCTCGCCGCCCGGGATGCGCGGCACGATCGAATAGGAGCCGTTCTTCTGGAGGTTGGCGAGGAAGTGGTCGTTGGTGTCCTGGAGGGCCGCCTGCTCGCCGTCGAGCACATAGCCGCTGGCGCCCACCGTGGGGGCGAGCGAGGCGATGATCGAGCCGACCGTCGGCTTGCAGACCTCGCAGCCGTCGCCGCCGCGCGCTTCCCGGCGGCCGTGCGAGTCGAGGAGTTCGGCGAAGGTGGTGATGCCCAGGGTGCGCACGATCTCGTACAGCTCGCTGCGGGTGTTCGCGAAGCAGCCGCACAGGCCCGCGTCCGCGCTCTGCGGCAGCAGCTGGCCGATGACCTTGACGCAACTCCCGCAACCCGTACCGGCCTTGGTGCACTTCTTCACCTCGGGCATGGTGGTGTGCTCGCAGATCGCGCCCTTGGTCACGTTGTGGCAGGAGCAGATCACGGCCTCGTCCGGCAGCGAGGACGGGCCCAGCACGACCGGGGTGCCCGCACCGGCCGGCAGCACCAGCTGCTCCGGCGACACCGGCAGCACCGTGCCGGTCATCGGGCGGAGCATGCCGTACTGGTCGGCGTCCCCGACCAGCACCCCGCCGAGCAGGGTGCCGTCCGCGCCGATCACCAGCTTCTTGTAGACCCCCGAGCGGGAGTCCGCGTACACCACGTCGAGGCAGCCCTCGGTCGCGCCGTGCGCGTCACCGAACGAGGCGACGTCCACCCCGAGCAGCTTCAGCTTGGTCGACAGGTCGGCCCCGGTGAACGACGCCTCCTGGCCCGCGATCACCCCGGCGGTGGTCACCGCCATCTCGTAACCCGGCGCCACCAGCCCGTACACCCGGCCGTCCGAGGCCAGCGCGCACTCGCCGATCGCGAACACCGCCGGGTCGGAGGTGCGGCACTCCTCGTCGACGACGATCCCGCCGCGCGGCCCGACCTCCAGACCGCAGTCGCGGGCCAGCTGGTCGCGGGGGCGGACGCCCGCCGAGAAGACCACCAGATCGGTGGCGAGCGTCGAACCGTCCGAGAGCGCCATGCCGTTGACGGCGCCGTCCTCGCCGGTGGTGACCTCCTGGGTGCCCACACCCGTGTGGACGCTCAGCCCCATGGACTCGATGGTGCGCAGCAGCGCCGCGCCGCCGCCCTCGTCCACCTGGACCGGCATCAGCCGGGGCGCGAACTCCACCACGTGCGTGTCCAGCCCGAGCCCCTTGAGGGCGCCCGCCGCCTCCAGGCCGAGCAGTCCGCCGCCGACCACCGCGCCGGTGGTCGCGTTCTTCGCGTACTCCTCGATGGCGAGCAGGTCCTCGATGGTGCGGTAGACGAAGCAGCCCGCCGCGTCCTTGCCCGGCACCGGCGGGACGAACGGGAAGGAGCCGGTGGCCAGCACCAGCGTGTCGTACCCGAAGGTGAGCCCGGAGCGCGAGGTGACCGTGCGGCCCTCGCGGTCCACGGTCCCGGCCGGGTCACCGACGTACAGCTCGATGCCGTGGGTCTCCATGAAACCGGCCTCGACCATGGAGAGCTCCTCGGGCGAGGTACCCGAGAAGTACGAGGTCAGGTGGACCCGGTCGTAGGCCGGGCGGGGCTCCTCGCAGAGCACGACCACCCGCGGGCCGCCGGCCGCCGGGGTCAGACCCCGCTCGGCGAGCGCCTCCAGGAACCGCTGGCCGACCATGCCGTGCCCGACGACAACGATCGTGTGCGCGGAGGTGGCGGCGGAGGCCGCGGAAGTCGGGGAAGTCGGGAAGGGGGACACCGGCATCTCAGAAGCCTCCGTCGTCGGTCAGCGGGTGGAGCGGGGACGTATCCGGCGAAGAGGCGTCGGCCGTTCTGCCGGATGCGGTCGGGTCGCACCCGCCGCTCGTCATGGCACAGACGATGCGCGGTCGGTGTTACCCGACCGCATCCCGTCTGTTTCCCGGGAGGAACCTTGCGCTCAGCACGGGCCGGTGGCGGGTGTGAGGGGCGCGCCCGGGGCCGACCGGTAGCCGAACGGGAGCCGCGCCGCGGAAAACCGTGCAGGTCGGGGCGGGTGCGGGGTGCTCGGTGCCGTCGCTTAGTGTCCTGTGCATGCCTGACATAACGCTGACCACCGTCGTCCTGCTCTGCCTGGCCGCCTGCGCGGCGGGATGGATCGACGCGGTGGTGGGCGGGGGCGGGCTGCTGCTCCTGCCCGCCCTGCTGCTGGGGCTCCCGCACCTCCCGGCGGCGCAGGTGCTCGGCACCAACAAGGCCGTCGCGATCGTCGGGACGAGCGGCGCGGCCGTGACCTACGCCCGCCGGGCGCCGGTGAAGGTCGGCACGGCGGTACGGATCGGGTTGATGGCGCTCGCCGGGTCGATGACCGGGGCGTTCTTCGCGGCAGGGATCAGCAGTGACGTGCTCCGGCCGGTGATCATGGTGGTGCTGCTCGCCGTCGCCGCGTTCGTCCTGCTACGCCCCTCGTTCGGCACCGCGAACGCCGGTGACGGGACGGACCGGCGGGTGACCCGGGCCCGTACGGTCACCGCGATCGTGCTGGTCGGCGGTGGCATCGGTCTCTACGACGGGCTCTTCGGGCCGGGCACCGGCACCTTCCTGGTGCTGGCGCTGACGGCTGTGCTCCACCTCGACCTGGTGACCGCTTCCGCCACCGCCAAGATCGTGAACGTCTGCACCAACGCCGGCGCGCTCGTGATGTTCGCCGTGCAGGGCACCGTGCTCTGGCAGCTGGCCGCGCTGATGGCGGTGTTCAACCTCGCGGGCGGGCTGGCCGGGGCGCGGATGGCGCTCAGCAGGGGCAGCGGGTTCGTCCGGGGCGTGCTGCTGGTCGTGGTCTTCTCGCTCGTCGCCAAGCTGGGCTTCGACCAGTTCTCGAACTGAGGCGCACCCCGCCCGGTGATCGGGTCGGTTCAGGCGGGCTTCCGTACGTCCGTCAGGTGGGCGTAGACCACCACGTTGCCCTGGTAACCGGTGTCCTTCGAGAAGCCGCCGCCGCAGGTGATCAGCCGCAGTGCGGCGTAGGGCGCTTTCCCGTAGACACGCGTGCTGGGAAAGTCGTCGTTCTCGTACACCTCGATCGCGTCGATCGAGAAGACTGCGGTGCGCTCGTCCTGCCGCACCACCTCCACCCGGTCGCCCCGCTTCAGCGAGCCCAGGCCGTAGAAGACCGCCGGGCCCTTCGCGTTGTCCACGTGCCCCGCCACGATCGCGGTGCCCCGGGCGCCCGGCTGGGCGCCGTCGCCGTACCAGCCGGCGAGGTTGCGGTCCTCCTCCGGCGGCACGTCCAGGCTGCCGTCCGGGCGCAGGCCGAGCCGGGTCATCGGCGCGTCCACGTCGATCTCGGGGATGCGGACGCGCACCGGTACGGACGGGTCCAGCGGCTCGGCCACAGGAGACCCCGGCTGGAGCTGCGGCCCGGCGGCGAACGCCTCGGCGGCGGACGGCTGCGGGGGCACCACCTGAGTGTCCGCACCGTTCTGGATCAGCCAGACCCCGGCCAGCACGGCGACGCCGATCAGCCAGGCCCTGCCCTTGTGTGCCGTCTGGGACACGATGCCGTCCTTCTCCTCACGGGCCTGCGGGCCTGCGGGCCCGCGTTTCCTCGGGGGCGTACAGATGTACGGGTGTACGGGGCTGCGGACCGACGGGCGGGGCCCGGCCTTCCGGGGCCGTCG
>NZ_JBSFVR010000168.1:0-15524 GCF_053592415.1 Streptomyces sp. NPDC002690
ACTACTACCTCGGCCAGGAGCAGACGGTCGTCCGCAAGGTGAAGGTCGGCGGCCCGCGCGCCGGCACGCCGACGGGCACGGCGCCCCGCACCGGAGGCAGAACCTCGCAGGGCGGCCTTCCTGGCGTTCTGTGCCACCTTGCGCAGTCGGCGCGGCAGTACGGCGTTCGGCCAGAAGCCGAGGAGCGCGGGGACCAGGGTGAGCGCGACCAGGATGCCGACGGCGACCGCGCCCGCCGCGGCGAAGCCCATGGTGGTCAGGGTCGGAATACCGACGACGAACAGGCCCGCCAGGGCGATGATCACGGTGAGACCGGCGAAGACGACGGCGGAACCGGCCGTGCCGACCGCCATCCCGGTGGCTTCACGGGCCGTGCGGCCCTTACCGCGCTCCTCGCGGTAGCGGGAGACGACGAACAGGGCGTAGTCGATACCGACCGCGAGGCCGAGCATGGACGCCAGCGAGCTGGTCGACGAGGAGAGGCCGAACGTACTGGCCAGCGCCCCGATCGCCAGGACGGACACGCCGACACCGACGACGGCGGTCAGCAGCGGCAGACCGGCCGCGACCAGCGAACCGAACGTGATCACCAGGACCAGGGCGGCCACGAGCACACCGAGCCCCTCGGCGGGCCCGCCAGCCTCCACCTGGTCCGCGAGGGCGTCGCCGCCCACCTCGACGGTCATCCCGCTCGCACGGGCCTCGTCGATCGCGTCCTGGACGGGCGCCTTCTCCGCGTCGGTGAGGTCGTTCGCGGTCTCCCTGAACGTCACCGTGGCGTAGGCGGTACCGCCGTCCTCGCTGACGGCCCCGACCGCGAACGGATCGACGGCCGAAGCGACCGCTCCGGCACCGGCGGCCTCGGACACCACGTCCTCGACGACCGCCCGGTTCTCGGCACTGGTGACCAGCTGCCCGTCCGGGGCGACGAACACCACGCGGGCGGTGGCCCCGTCCGAGGCGGCGCCGGGGAAGCGCTCCGCCATCAGGTCGTACGCCTGCTGGGACTCGATCCCCGGCATGGTGGTGGTGGAGTCCTCCGCCTGCGGGGCGACGGCCGAACCGACCGCGGCGCCGACCAGGACCAACCCCCACAGGGCGATCACGAGCAGGCGCCGATGAAAGGCCCCGAGGCCAAGGCGGTACAGGAGACTGGCCACGGTGACGGGCCTTCCGGTTGGAGTCGTGCGGACTCCTCCACTGTCTCCGGGCACGCGCCGGCGGGCGTCGTGCGTCTGCCGTCATCCGCCGTACTGCGCTGGTGGTACCCGCCGGCCGGGCGTCGTCCGGACGTACGGTGCGGCGCCCCCGCGACCGCCCGCGCGACCCGGCGCATCCGGGCCCACGCGGCGTAGCATGGTGCACGATCTTCCGCGCGTCCGGTATCCGCCCCCGCTCCGAGCTGGAGGCCCCCGCGATGAACGACGCCGACCCCGGGATCTTCGGCACCCGCACGGTCACCTGGCAGATGCATGCCGACCCGATGATGTGGATCGCCGGAGTGCGGGCCCTCTATCTCCAGGCACTGCACCCGCGCGCCGTGCGGGGCGTCACCCAGAACAGCGACTTCCGTCGGGACGCCTGGGGCCGGCTGCTGCGCACCGCCGACTTCGTGGGTGTCCTCACCTACGGCACCACCGAGGAGGCGGAAGAGGCGGGCGCCCGGGTCCGCCGCATCCACAGCCGCATCACGGCCACCGACCCGGAGACCGGCGATACCTACGGCGTCGGCGAACCCGAACTGCTCCTGTGGGTGCACTGCGCGGAGGTCGCCTCCTACCTCGAAGTCCAGCGCCGCTCCGGCTTCCCGCTGACCGACGCGCAGGCCGACAGCTACGTCGACGAACAGCGTCGCAGTGCCCGGCTCGTCGGACTCGACCCGGCCACCGTCCCCGACACCACCGGCCGGCTCGACACCTACTTCGACCGGGTCCGGCCCGCACTCGCGGCTTCCGCGGAGGCCGCCGAGGTCGACGACTTCCTGCGCAGCCCGCCCGTCCCCGCTCTGCTGGTGCCCGCCCGCGCCGTGGTCTGGCGCCGGGTCGCCGCGCTCGCCTACGACTCCCTGCCGCCGTACGCCCACGCGCTTTATGGCCGCCCCGCCCCGCCCGCCGCCACCGTCGACCGGCGGCTGCGCGCCACCGGCCGGCTCCTGCGGGCCGTCCCCGCACGGCTGCGCCGGAAGCTGCCGCCCCGCCGGATCGAGACCGCGATGGCCCGACTCGGCCCCGGTAGCCGACCCGACCCGCGCCGACTGCCGGGACGGGCCGCCATACTGGATCCGCCGGGGAGGGCGCGTACGTAACAGAGTGACGGGGGGCGACGGCGGACCATGGCGGAGACCAGGCTGATCCAGGGCCGGTACCAGCTGCTCGATCTGATCGGGCGCGGCGGAATGGGCGAGGTGTGGCGGGCCCGCGACGAGTCGTTGGGCCGCCAGGTCGCCGTCAAGTGCCTCAAGCCCTCCGGCCCTCCGCACGACCGCACCTTCACCCGCGTCCTGCGGGAGCGGTTCCGCCGCGAGGCCCGGGTGGCCGCCGCCCTCCAGCACCGGGGTGTCACCGTCGTCCACGACTTCGGCGAACACGAAGGTGTCCTGTACCTGGTGATGGAGTTGCTCGAAGGACGCAACCTCGGCCAGCTCCTGGAGGACAACGACAGGCGGGCGCTGCCCGTCGACGACGTGATCGACATCGCCGAACAGATGGCCGACGCGCTCGGCTACACCCACCGGCAGGGCATCGTGCACCGCGACCTGAAGCCCGCCAACATCATGCGGCTCACCGACGGCACGGTGAAGATCTGCGACTTCGGCATCGCGCGCCTCGCCCAGGACATCGGCTTCACCTCCAAGCTGACCGGCACCGGGATCTCGATGGGCACCCCGCACTACATGTCGCCCGAGCAGATCGGCGGCGTCGGCGTCGACCAGCGCAGCGACCTCTACTCGCTGGGCTGCGTGCTCTACGAAATCGCCACCGGGGTACCGCCGTTCGACCTGGACGACGCCTGGGGCATCCTCGTCGCCCACCGGGACACACCGCCGCGCCCGCCGCGCGCCCACCGCGCCGGGCTCCCCGAGTTCTTCGAGCGGGTCGTGCTCGATCTGCTGGCCAAGTCCCCCGAACAGCGGCCGCAGGACGCGGGTTCCGTGCGACAGCGGATCGTCCTCGCGCGTACCGGCGGCGGGCGGGAGACCGGCCCGGTGGGACACCCGTACCTCCTGCCTGCCGCCCGCCCCGCGCTGCCCCCGGCCGGCGGCCCGGGCGAGCTGCCCCTGTGGACCCGTTCGATGACGACCGGCCGACGGGCCGCGGGGACTCGCCCCGAGGACGCCGAACCGGTCGACCACGCCGCCGCGCTGACCGGCGCGTGGACAACCGGCGTCCGCCCTCCGATGCTTCCGGTCTCCGGCGGAGTCCTGGCCTCGAGCGCGCTCCGGTCCCTGGCCGCCCGCCACGAGGAGGGTCTCGCCCTTTCCCGCCTCGGGCGCTGGGCGGAAGCGGAGGAGATCCACCGCGCGGTCGCGACGGAGCGTGCCCGGCTGCTGGGTGCCGCGCATCCGGAGGCACTCGCCAGCCGGTACGAACGAGGCGTCTGCCTCAGCCGCACCGGGCACGACACCGAGGCACTGGGCGAGTTCGGCCAGGTGGCCGAGGGGCGGGCGAGCGCCTTGGGGCCCGACCACTTTGAGACTCTGGCGGCGCGTCAGGAGACGGCGTACGTACTCGGACGCCTCGGACGTCACTCGGAGGCGCACCGGGTGTACGCGGCGGTGCTCACCGCCCGGGAGCGCACGGTGGGCCCCGACCACCCGGACTCACTGAGCTGCCGCCACGACATGGCGTTCAACCTCGGCCGGCTGGGCCGCTCCGAGGAGTCGTACCGTATGTCCCGCGAGGTCGCCGACGCGCGCGCCCGGGTACTCGGCGCCGGCCACCCCGACACCCTCGTGACCCTCTTCGAAGTGGGATACGCCCTCGGCCGGGCGGGGCGCTGGCAGGAGGCCCTGGACACCTACTCGCGGGTCGCCCGGGGCCGGGTCCTCGTGCTGGGCGCCACCCATCCGGACACGCTCTCCACCCGCCAGGAGATCGGCATCTGCCTCGGCCGCCTCGGACGGGGCGCGGAGGCGACGGAGCTCTACCGCACCCTCGTGCACGACCGGACGGAAGTGAGCGGGCCCGACGATCCGGAGACGCTCCGGGCCCGGCACGGCCTGGGCGTCAACCTCGGACGCCTCGGCCAGTGGGAAGGGGCGCTGGCCGAGGCGTCCGAGGTGTGCGCCGCACGGGAACGCACCCTGGGCCCCGACCACCCCGACACGCTCGTCAGCTGCCGCGAGATCGCGGTCTCGCTCGGATGGCTCGGCCGGTGGGCGGAGGCGCTCCTCCTCTACCGGCGGGTCGCCGAGGCCAGGACCCGGGTGCTCGGCGCCGGCCACCCCGACGCGGTGGCGAGCCGCGACGACGAGGCCCGCTGCCTCCAACAACTGGGCCCCACGGCCAGTTTCACGGGAGCGCCGCAGCCCCCGGTGCCGCCCGCGCCGCCCCACCCCGGAGCGCCGTCCCACCGCTGATCCTCGTCCCACCGCTCAGCGCCGTCCCCCAGCCGAGCGCGACAGCCGCACCGGGGAAGTAAGGACGGTGCGGGTTCGGCCCGGCTCCGTGATGCGGGAGTGGTGCGGAGCACCTCCCCGGTCGCTCCACGCCACACCCGGTCGCTCCTGGCCCGTCCGGCACGGCCGGATCGCGTCCTACCGCACCTGACGACCCGTCCGGACCCTGGATACATGGGGGATACCGGAAATACCGCGCCAGGACCGGACAGTGCCGACCACATCTACCAGGCGCTGCTCGAAGGTGCCATCGCCCCGCGCCCGCCCCATCCGCCCGAATGCCCCTTCTGCGACCTTCGCCAGGACCGCTACCCCACCCACTACGCCGACCACTGGGTTCTCCTCGAACCTCGCACGATCGTCGCCGCCCACACGGTTCCCCCGCACGACCGCTGGATCATCACGCCGGACGGCAGAGCCATGAACCTCTGGGACTCCGAACCCCTCCCGGGTGCCCGCTGCCGCATCCCGCACCGTCTCGTCTGCCCGTATCTGCGACCGGGGGACTTCGGAGTGTGGATCACCCTCCTGCGCCAGGAGAACGGGCGCAGGACGGGCCGCCTCTTCGACCTTCCCGAGGACGGCCCTTCGCCGGTCGACCACTGACGGCCTACCGCGTGAGGGCGCGTGCCGCCCGGACGAGGCCGGCGTTGCTGTCGGCGGGCGTCCCGTCCGGCAGCAGCAGCACGTCTTCGAGGCCGATCCGCATGTCCAGCCCGAGGGAGGCCGCCAGGCGCAGGACGGTCCAGGCGGCGTCGTCCTCGCCGTGGAGAAGGACCGCCGATTCCGGGGCGGCGCCGAGTACTTCCAGCAGCTCCGCCGCCGCGCGGCCGGCGGTCCGAGGATCGGTGTCCGTGACCTCGGCCAGGACGCGCACCACACGGTGGCGGTCCCGCCATCCGAGGAAGCGCTCTGCCGCGTACGTCCCCGAATAGATGCCCGCCTCGACGCCGACGCCCCGGTCCAGCAGGGCGGCGGCAACCGTGGCGGCGCCGTGCTCGTGCCAGTTCACGGAGGCGTGATCGGGCAGCACCGTCCAGGAACGGACCTGCGCGGCACGCTCCTCGGGGTCCGGTGTCGTCCAGGCTCCGGTCGTCACTCCGACGGTGACGCCGGGGGCGGCAGCCCGCACCGCGGTGACGGCCGCGGCGACGGCGGCGGCATCCAACGTGTCCGCGCCGTCACGGTTCTTGGGGTGGAGGTGGATGTCGCGGGCCCCGGCCGCGACGGCCGCACGAGCCGCCGCGGCCAACTCCGCCGGGGCCACCGGAAGATGAGCGCATTCGCTACGGGAGCGGACACCGTTCAGACAGACTTGCAGCATGGGCGTGATCCTCGCACGCGGGGCCGGGGCGGGGCCGGCGTACGGAGACGTGGCCGTCGGCCCCGCCCGGACGGCAGGCTCCCGGAAAGCCCGGTTCACCGGAGGAGGTGGAGGAGGTTACGGGGCATACCACCACTCCGGTGGCCGGCGGCCGTGCCCGCGCGCGCTCCCGCTCAGTCCACGTCGAGGCCGTAGTCCCTCACCAGTTCGGCCAAGCCGCCCCGGTACCCCCTGCCGCCCACCACGAAGTCCCAGTCACCGCCCGCACGGCGCCGGAAGGAGCCGAGGACCAGGGCGGTCTCCTCGGGACGGCCGTCGGAGACCTCCAGAGTGCCCAACTCCGTTCCCCCGGCGTCGAGCAGCCGGATACCCGCCCTGGTGAAGCCGGACAGGTCGGCCGACGGATCGGCCAGCGGGTCGACCGCGGCCACCACGACGAGCCGGTCGGCGCGTTCCGGCAGTGCGTCGAAGGACACCCGCAGGGCGGCTCTGTCGGGCGAGGCGGGCGGCAGCGCGCGCACCGCACCGTCGGGGGTGCGCGGGTTGTTGTAGAAGACGAAGTGGTCGTCGTCGAGAACCCGGCCGCCGTGGCAGACGAGCGCGCACACGTCCAGGGCGACGCTGCCCGTCCAGTACATGCCCAGGGTGTTGTGGTCGCCCGCACCGTCCCCGGCCCCGCTGCCACCGGCGGTGTCGTCCGGCGCGGTCCGCGGGGCCGGTACGGGGCGCTCACGACCGCCGAGCCGTCCTCGCAGGCCATGACGGTGCAGCAGGTCCACCAGTTCGGAGCCCGCGACCAGCTCCAGTGGCTTTCCCTGCGCGAAGGCGTGCGATCCTGGGCCGAATCCGGACGTCGTGACCAGGACACCCTTGTTGGCGCCTGCGTCCTGGACGGTGCCGTACAGGTCCCGGACCGCGGTCGGCGGCACCGTGCCCCGGTACCGCTTGACCTGGACGACGATCTTGCCGCCCCGGATCGGGGCCGGGTCCAGGGCGTCGACGTCCACACCCCCGTCGTTGGAACGCTGAGTGGTCACCGCCTGCATGCCCATGGCGCGGAACAGCTCCGCGACCAGTGACTCGAAGGCGAGGGGATCCATCTCGTACAGATCCGGCTCCTCGTCGCCTCCATGGGTGACCACGTCGTCGCCGATGTCCTCGGGAGTCCGTCCGGGCCGCACCGTGGTTCGCTGATCGGGGCGCGAGGAGAGCTGGCCCCGGAGCCCGTCCACCAGACAGTCGACAGCGCTGACCTGCTCCAGGCGCAGCGAGGCGAAGGCGGCGCGCGGGACCATCACGGTGGCCATGAACATCCGCTCCCGATGGCCGGTGGCCGGATCGTGGTCGTCCACGAAGCCGTTCAGCGCGACCGACTCCAGGGAACCGAACTCGTCCGCCGCGAAGAGGTCGTGCAGGACCAGCAGAAGGCACTGCGCGAGCACGTCCCGGTAGAGCGTGCGGCGCTGCGTGACCGGACGCGGCGTCTCCTTCTCCTGGTCGGAACCGGGCAGATACCGCACGATCTTCGTCTCGGGAATGACGTCGTAGCGGGGGAGTTCCCAGTTGAGGACCAACTGGCGTTCCCCGGAGTCGTACGCCGCCGAAACCTGACGGGGCAGGCCCTCGGGCCAGGCGGTGGATGCGTACAGAGCCGCGGAGAAGTAGTCCACCGCGGCCTCGGGATCGCCCTCCCGGAGCCCTCTCGCCATGTCGGCGACACCCGCGTTGTGCCGACGGATCTCGCCCAGCCTGGCATCCGCCCACTGCTGGTAACGGCGCCGCTGGTCGGCCAGTTGCCCCAGCCGGTGAGCTTCCGCCGCCTGGGCTTCCCGCAGGTCGCGATCGAACCGCGACCGCGTCTCGGCCTGGGCCTGGGCCCGCCGCGCCGCCGTCCACCCGCCCTGCGTCTGGTAACGGCTGTGGTGCGGATCGGGCATCGGTACGGGGTGGGCGAGCGCGCCCGGTGAGAACGCCTCGATCAGCTCGGGCCGTGTCAGCGCGGTGATCCGGAACGCGGGAGCCAGACATCCGGCGGCCAGCAGGCCTTGCAGCGACTCGACCCGCGCGTCGATCTCGGCCGTCCGCCGCCGGGCTTCGGCCTCTCGGTGCTGCCGGTAAGCCGCCTGCTGCTCGCGGTGGTTGCGCGCCGCCTCCCGTTGATGGGCGCGCTGCTGACGTTCCTGATCCCGCTGATGCCTGGCCTGTGCCTCCAGTTGGCGCTGTTGCTGGCGTTGTGCCTCGGCCCAGATACCGACCAGCCCATTGGAACGACGACTCATGCCCTACGAGGCCTCCCCCACCAGACACACGGCGCAGCGCGCCGGTCCTGGCCCCCACAACCAGCAGTGATGAGGTGACTTTAGTCCGCAATCACGCCTCTGCCACCCACTTCGCCGGATGATCCGCCCATGTGTGGTCGTTCGTACCCGGCGGGCCGGGACGCGGGTGGCCGCGGAGTTCTCACCGCGGAACTCCCCTCGGCCCCCTGTCCCGGTGCCTTCGGCGTTCCCGCCCGAGCGGTGAAGCCCGCGGCGTGCGCCGACGCAGGGGCTCAGTCCACGCGTCCCCAGAGGTCGTACGGGTCCGGCCCGGGGCGGAACCCGTGAGCCTCCGCCATCCGAGCCGCCTCGCGGAACCCGCGGGCGACGGCCGAGGGTTCGTGGGCGTCGCTCCCGAACGTCACCGCGTCACCGCTCTCTTCGTGCCACCACCGCAGGATGGTCGCGTGCGGCGGTAGGCGGGTGCTGATCTCCAGCGCCCGGCCCGACTGGGCGGTCACCCGCAGCGCATGGCGGAACTCGTCCTCGAAAATGGTCGGATCGAACGGACCGGCCGTCCGCTCGGGCCAGTACCGGAGCGGGTGGTCGATGTGGGCCGGCACGGAGAACGCGTCGCTCTGGCCGACCAGGGTGACCACCTCGGCCAGATACTCCCGGACGACCTCCGCCGCCCTCCGGCGCTCGTACAGGCCCGGCGGCTCGGCGAACCCGTCTCCCCCCGGGAGAGGGAGGCAGTCCAGGAAGCCGAGGACCCGTCGAACCGGCCCGTGTCGAGCGCCTTCGCGACGGCCGCCGCGTGCCAGTGCGGTTCTCCTGCCTCCAGGCCGCTGAGAATCCGCAACTCCGGGAACCGCTCGCGGCACCGCTCGATCGCCTCCAGATAGCCGGAGACGTCGAACCTCGGGGGAGTCAGCCGCCCCTCCGGCGTGGCCAGGGCGGCGAGGTGGCCGCTCGCGTGGGGGCCGTCGAGGGCGACGGTCCGGACGGTGCGGTCGAGGTGTTCGGTGAAGGCGATCGCTCGCAGACCCAGGTCCACCGCCCGCGCGCAGGAGAGCGGCATCGAGCCCTTCGGCGCGTCCCAGGACCACTCGCTGTGCACATGACTGCCCGCGGGTAATGTCACGAATCCCCCCGTTTCTCCGGTGCGTCGAGCAGCGCCGTGATCGTCCGCCGCGACCGCCCCGATTCCCGCGCGGTCCGGCCGGCCCGCGGAAACAGCCTGCCGACCGCCGGACGCCACGTCGAGGAGCGTGGCCACCGATGTGGGCCGAGGCACCGGCGCCCCGGCGTGTCGCGCCACCCCGGGACACGCCGGGAGCGCCACCTTGCCGACACGCCGGGCGCGGCTACCGCCCAGCCCCCGGAGCCCGTGGGCCCCGCCCCGCGCGCACCTCTGGCCGGGCGCGGCCGTCACGTGTTACCAAGACGGATGACAGCACCCGGAAGCACGCTCCAGCAGCATTACGACGCCGTGATCGTGGGCGGCGGCCACAACGGTTTGGTGGCAGCCGCGTACCTCGCCCGGGCCGGGCAGTCCGTCCTCGTGCTGGAGCGACTGGGGGCGACCGGCGGCGCGGCCGTCTCCACCCGCCCGTTCGCGGGCGTCGACGCCAGGCTCTCCCGGTACTCCTACCTCGTCTCCCTGCTGCCGGCCAAGGTGGTCCGCGACCTCGGGCTGCGCTTCGCCACGCGCAAGCGCACGGTCTCCTCCTACACCCCGGTCGTGCGCGGCGGGGTGGCCACCGGGCTGCTCGTCGGCGACGGCCGCACCCGGGAGAGCTTCGCCGCTCTCACCGGCGGGGACCACGAGTACGACGCCTGGCGGCGGTTCTACGGCATGACGCGCCGGGTGGCCGAACGCGTCTTCCCCACCCTCACCGAACCCCTCCCCGAACGGGACGAGTTGCGGGCCCGCGTCGGCGACGACACCGCGTGGCGGACCCTGTTCGAGGAACCGCTCGGCGTCGCGGTGGAGGAGCGGTTCGCCGACGACCTGGTGCGCGGGGTCGTCCTGACCGACGCGCTGATCGGAACCTTCGCCGACGCCCACGACCCCGAGCTGCGCCAGAACCGCTGCTTCCTTTACCACGTCATCGGCAACGGCACGGGCGACTGGGACGTCCCCGTCGGCGGTATGGGCGCCCTCACCGACGCGCTCGCCGGTGCCGCGCGTTCCGCCGGCGCCGAAATCCGCACCCGGCACGAGGCGGTACGGATCGAGACGGACGGCACCCGCGCGGAGGTCACCGTCCAGGACGACCGTGGGGAGTACACCGTCGCCGCCCGCCGGGTGCTGGTCAACGCCTCACCCCGGGCGCTCGCCGCGCTCACCGGGGAGGCGGGCGAACCGTCCGCCCCGCCCGAGGGCTCCCAGCTCAAGGTGAACATGCTGCTCACCCGGCTGCCCCGGCTGCGCGACCGGTCCGTCGACCCCCGCGCGGCCTTCAGCGGTACGTTCCACATCGCGGAGGGGTACGAAGCGCTGGCCGCCGCCCACCTCGAGGCGGCGGAAGGACGGATGCCGAGCGCGCCGCCGTCCGAGATCTACTGCCACTCGCTGACCGATCCGTCGATCCTCGGTGCCGGACTCGCGGAACGGGGCTTCCACACCCTCACCCTCTTCGGACTGCACACCCCGGCCCGGCTGTTCACCGCCGACAACGAGGGCACCCGCGACGCTCTCCTCGCCGCCACCCTGGCGCAACTCGACGCCCACCTGGAGGAGCCGATCGCCCACTGCCTCGCCCGGGACGAGAACGGCGAGCCCTGCGTCGAGGCGAAGAGCCCGCTCGACCTGGAACGGGAACTCGGCCTGCCCGGCGGGCACATCTTCCACCGGGACCTCTCCTTCCCGTACGCCACCGAGCACACCGGCCGCTGGGGCGTGGAGACTTCGCACGCCAACATCCTGCTGTGCGGCGCGGGCGCGGTGCGCGGCGGAGGGGTCAGCGGGGTCCCCGGCCACAACGCGGCGATGGCCGCGCTGGGGCGCTGACGGGGACCACCGGGGCACCGTCCGCCGCGCACACACACCGAGGAGCCGCTCAGTCCGCCGAGGGCGCCCAGCCGACCGCCGTGATGCGGGCCGCGTCGGCCGGGCGTGTCTCGTCGAAGAGCACCCGGCCGCCGTCCGTCACCCGGATCGCGTCGGCGTAGACCCCGCGCCCCACGTACAGCTTGTCCGTCGCGTAGCGCCAGCGCAGCAGGATCTCCTGGCCGCGCCAGGCGCCCAGGTCCGCGGTCACGGTGTGCCAGACCCGCCCGGACCAGCCGGACACCGACCCCGTCGGGTGTGTGGTCGCCGTCCCGTGCGCTCCGGGACCGGCGGGCACGGTGGTGAAGGGAACCGGCTGCCAGACGGCCCCCGCGTCGGTGGACACCTCCAGGTACAGGGCGTCCGAATCCGGCTCGGTGTCCCACCAGAGCGCGCACTCCAGCCGGGCCCGCTCGGAGCCGGGGCGCAGCGCGGGCAGCGTGAGCAGGGCGCTGGAGGCGCTCGCCATCCCGGAGAACCAGGCGGTGCGCCCGTGCACCGGGCGGACCGCGACGGCACGTGCCATCCGGTCGGCGGTGGCCACGCGCGGCGCGCTGCCCGAGCGCCAATTGCGCACCGGGTGAACGGAGTTGCCGAGCACGATCAGGAAGGAGTCGGTCGTCGGGTCGATCACCAGGCTGGTGCCGGTGAACCCGGTGTGGCCGGCCGTGCGCGGGGTGGCCATCGCGCCCATGTACCAGTGCTGGTGGAGTTCGAACCCCAGCCCGTGCGCGTCGCCGGGGAACGCGGTGTTGAAGTCGGTGAACATCAGCTCGACCGACTCCTCGGACAGGATGCGGGAACGCCCGTAGATCCCGCCGTTGAGCAGCGTACGGGCGAGGATCGCCAGGTCCCAGGCGCGGGAGAAGACCCCGGCGTGCCCGGCGACCCCGCCGAGCGAGTACGCGTTCTCGTCGTGCACCTCTCCCCGTACGAGCCCTCGCTCCAGCCCGGACCACGGCAGCCGGGCGTCCTCGGTGGCCGCGATGTCCGGCAGCCAGGACGCGGGCGGGTTGTAGCGGGTGCGCCGCATCCCGAGGGGTTCGGTGATCTCCTCCCGGAGCAGGACGTCGAGCGTCCGGCCGGTGATCTTCTCCAGGATCAGCTGGAGCGAGATCAGATTGAGGTCGGAGTAGAGGTACGCCGTCCCCGGGGCGGCGACGAGGGTTTCGTCCCAGACGAGTTGGAGCTTCCCCTCCCTGGTCGGTGCCTTGTAGAGGGGAATCCAGGCCCGGAAACCCGAGGTGTGGGTCAGTAGTTGACGTACCGTCACCTCGCTCTTCCCGCCCCCGGCGAACTCCGGGAGGTACGAGGCGACCGTGGCCTCCAGCGTGAGCCGGCCGCGTTCGATCTGCTGCACCGCCAGGATCGAGGTGAAGAGCTTCGACACGGAGGCCAGGTCGAAGACGGTGTCCTCGGTCATCGGTACCTGCTGGTCGGCGGGGAACTCCACGCCCGTGTCGGTCTTCTCGTCGTACGCCGAGTAGCGGACCGCCATCCCGATCGGCCGGTGCAGCGCGACCGTGCCGCCGCGCGCCGCGAGCAGCACCGCTCCGGCGTACCAGGGGTGTTTGGGGGAGTCCTCCAGGTAGGCGCCCGCCACCTCGACGAGCTCGCTCAGCCGCTCCTCGATCAGTCCGGCCCGCCCGGCGGAGCCGTGGCGCAGGGTGGGCCGCTTCGTCGTCGCCGCCATGGCCGTTCCCGTTCCCTCGCTCGAAGTCGCCCGTGCCCCGGAGGCTTCCGTGTCGCGTTCGGCGCCCGCCGCCACACCCGCCAGGGGGAGCGGCGCCAGGGCGAGAGCCCCGCCGAGTGCGAGTATCCCGCCACCCAGCCTCCGCCGGCCGATCCCGAAACCCTTCGTGTCCCCGGTCATCCGTGACCCCTCTCGGTCCGTGTCGCCACTCGCGTGAAAGTAACTTCCGAAAACGCGTCCGATCGTGAAACTTGTTGCCGAAGGAGAGGGTGCTGTCGCCGCCGCTGATCCGTGCGGGGTTGGTCGCGGCAACATTTGATGGACCGTCAACTGTCAGGGCGGGTGAACGCCCGCCCCCGGTGTCCGCGCCACCCTTGACCGGCGGCCCCCGTCCGCACAGGATTCCGGCCATGACAGGAGTACGAAGCAGCACGGTCGACGGCGTCCTGACCCGCAGTGCCCGGCGCACCCCCGACCGCACGGCGATCCGGTACGCGGACCGGTCGTGGACCTACGCCGAACTGGACGCCGCCGTCACGACCGCCGCCGCCGTCCTGACCGGCGAGTACGGTCTGCGGCACGGAGACCGGGTGGCCACCTACGCGCACAACTCCGACGTCTACCCGATCGTCTATCTCGCCTGCGCCCGTGCCGGCCTGATCCACGTACCGGTCAACCAGAACCTCAAGGACGCGGAGCTGAGCCACCTCCTCGGCGACTCCGGCAGCTCCCTCGTCCTCACCGACCCGGACCTCCTGGACCGTGTCCCCGCCGGACAACGGGTGCGGATACTGCGCGACGCGCCGGGCTCCCTGCTCGAAGCGCTCTCCACGCCCCGCCCGTTCACCCCCGAGCGCGCCCCCGGCGCCGACGACCTCGTGCAACTTCTCTACACCTCGGGAACCACGGCACTGCCGAAGGGTGCGGCGATGACCCACGGGGCCCTCGTGCACGAGTACGTCAGCGCCCTGACCGCCCTCGGCCTCGACGCGGCCGACCGGCCGGTGCACTCGCTGCCGCTCTACCACTCCGCGCAGATGCACGTCTTCCTGCTGCCCTACCTCGCGGTGGGTGCGGAGAACACCATCCTGGACGCGCCCGACCCGGGCCGGATCTTCGACCTCGTGGAGGCGGGGCGGGCCGACAGCCTCTTCGCCCCGCCCACCGTCTGGATCTCTCTGGCCAACCACCCGGAGTTCGGCACCCGGGACCTGGGCGCCCTGCGCAAGGCGTTCTACGGTGCGTCGATCATGCCGGTGCCCGTGCTGGAACGGCTGCGCGCCCGCCTGCCGGGCCTCGCCTTCCACAACTGCTTCGGTCAGAGCGAGATCGGGCCGCTCGCCCTCGTCCTCGGTCCCGACGAGCACGAGGGGCGGATGGACTCCTGCGGCCGGCCCGTCCTCTTCGTCGAGGCGCGCGTGGTGGACGAGCACGGCACGGAGGTTCCGGACGGTACCGCCGGTGAGATCGTCTACCGCTCACCGCAGTTGTGCCAGGGGTACTGGGAGCGGCCGGAGGAGACCGAGGCGGCCTTCCGCGACGGCTGGTTCCGCTCGGGCGACCTCGCGGTGCGCGACACGCAGGGCTACTTCACCGTCGTGGACCGGGTGAAGGACGTCATCAACTCCGGCGGCGTCCTCATCGCGTCCCGGCAGGTGGAGGACGCCCTCTACACCCACCCCGAGGTGGCCGAGACCGCCGTCGTCGGGCTGCCCGACGAACGCTGGATCGAAGCCGTCACCGCCGTGGTCGTGCTGCGCGAGGGGGCGACCGCCTCCGAGTCGACCGCCGCCGCACTGATCGCCCACGTCCGTGAGCGGCTGGCTTCCTTCAAGGCCCCGAAGAGAGTCGTCTTCGTGGACGACCTGCCGCGCAACGCCAGCGGGAAGATCCTCAAACGGGAGCTGCGCGAGCGGTTCGCCGAGGGCGTGTCCCTCACCCCGTCGACGGGGTGAGGGACGGAGCATCATGGAGCGGACGAATTGATGGCGAATCATCCTGTTTCCAGGGCTGGTTCGCATCGAACGGGCCACGTTCCGGCGTCATGTTCGTGTACCTTTCCGCAGCGCTCCGAATTGTCTTGACCCGTCCCCTTCTCATCGCCGACTTTTCGGCCTGCTCGACTGAAAAGCAGGTTCTCCCAACGGGGGGCAGGGGAAGGATAGTTGTGAACTGATACCTGAACGTACTCAAGAACTACGCAGGCTTCAGCTGACGCGCGCGCCGCCAGGAGTTCTGGATGTTCGTGCTCTTCAACTTCATCGCGGCCATCGTGCTGTTCGGCATCGGCGCCGCCATCGGCTCGCAGTTCCTGTACTACATCTACGTCCTCGCCGTGTTCATTCCGAGCCTGGCCGTAGGTGTGCGCCGTCTGCACGACACCGGCCGCTCGGGATGGATGTACCTCATAGGTCTCATCCCGTTCGTCGGCTGGATCTTCGTGCTCGTCTGGTTCGCGTCCGAGGGCAACGCCGAGGCCAACGAGTACGGGACCAACCCGAAGTACACCGCCTGACCGCGCGCTCCGCGCGCCGGAGCGGCACCCACATCCCGGAGGCCGGGACGGCAGCACGCCG
>NZ_JBSFVR010000169.1:0-15507 GCF_053592415.1 Streptomyces sp. NPDC002690
GGGGCCGTCGATCGTAGTGGGTGGCCGCGTGCTCTCTCTCACACCGTGTGCGTAATCTGGGTGCCTGGCCCGCCGGGGACACCCGTACGGCCCCCGGCGGATTGCCCCGCGGGGTGCGCCGCGCCAGGTTGGCGGTGACGTCTACCGAGCCGGAGGCGCCCCGAGAACCCCGCCGAGGAGGAGCCGCATGGCCGACGGCCAGTGGAGCCCGGGCCACGTCTCACCCGAGGTGGCGGAGTTCCAGCCCGTCCTGGATGTCGTGGAGCCCGCGCGACAGCGCCGGCTCACCGTGCTGCTCCGTTTCCTGTTGCTCCTGCCGCACTTCGTCGTCCTCTTCGTCCTCTCCCTCGTGGCGGCCGTCATGGTTGTCGTCGGCTGGTTCTCCGCCCTCGTCCTCGGCCGT
The DNA here is from genome assembly GCF_053592415.1 of Streptomyces sp. NPDC002690. Classification (NCBI taxonomy): domain Bacteria; kingdom Bacillati; phylum Actinomycetota; class Actinomycetes; order Kitasatosporales; family Streptomycetaceae; genus Streptomyces; species Streptomyces sp. NPDC002690. The sequence continues at coordinate 404 of NZ_JBSFVR010000169.1, forward strand.
CTGCCCGATCCCGTCTTCCGCTTCCTCGCCGGACGGCTCGGCTACCAGACGCGCGTCCTCGCCAACGAGATGCTGCTGGTGGACCGTTACCCGCCCTTCTCGTTCCGGGCGCCGGGGGACTACCCCGTACGCGTCGAGGTGCGCCCCACCGGGCTCAACCGGCTCGCCGTCCTCTTCCGGCTGTTCCTGATGATTCCCGCGCTTGTCGTCCAGGCCCTGGCCGTCACCGGCTGGTTCACCCTCTCCTTCGTCTGGTGGCTCGTCACCCTGATCCTCGGCCGCATGCCGAAGCCCCTGTTCGAGGCCACCGCCGCCACCCTGCGCTACCAGATGCGGTTCGACGCCTACGCGTCGATGCTCACCCCCGCCTATCCCAAAGGCCTCTTCGGCGACGACGGCCTGGAGATCGTCCCGTACGGCACCGGCTCCGCGACCCGCCCTCTGATCATGAGCCGGGCGGGCGGGATGTTCGTCGTCCTCTTCCTCGTGCTCGGCCTGGCGAGCAGCGTCACCTGGTCCACCGTCCCGCACGACGACGAGCCCTCCGGCACCTACCGGCTGCACCGGTGAAAAGGCCTCGCGATCCGGGCCGGCGCCGGGCATGATCACCCGATGACATGGACAGCGCCTGAACCGGAAACCACCCCCGACGCCCTGAACGCTCCGGAGCGCGAGACTCTGACCTCGTTCCTCCACTCCTACCGCGCCGCCCTGCTGCGCAAGTGCGCCGGGCTGACCGGCGAGCAGCTGGCGCGGCGAACCACCGAACCGTCCAACCTCAGCCTGCTCGGCCTCGTACGACACATGGCCAAGGTCGAACGGACTTGGTTCCGCGAGCGGTTCGCCGGCCAGGACCTGCCCCCGATGTACGACCCGGCCAAGGGCAAGGACGCAGACTTCGAGGACCTCGTGCCCGAGCGCGCCGAGGAGGACTACGCTCGACTGCTGGAGGAAACCCGGCTGGCGGACGAGGTGATCGCCGCCGCTTCGCTCGACGACACCTTCGTCCATCGTGGGGAGACGTACTCACTTCGGCTGGTACACGTCCACCTCGTCGCCGAGTACGCCCGGCACGCCGGCCACGCCGACCTGCTGCGGGAGCGCCTGGACGGTGTCACCGGCGCCTGAAACTCATGCGACTGGCCCGACATCAGAGCGAGTTGGCGGCGTGCGGGGGGACTGAACCGGCGCGTACGGGTCAGACGAACGGTATGACGTCCACCGGTACGGAACCAGACAGCTCCGAGCGACGCGGCGACGGGCCCGCCTCCCGCCCGGTCGCGAGGAAGCCGCGGTGGGTTAAGGCCCTCGGCATCTGCGCCGTGGTCCTGGCCCTCCTCTTCGCCGGCACCCGCCTCAGCCTCATTCCGGGTCTGGGAGACATCTTCGGCGAGCGCACCAACGACCGCTCGGGCCCCGCCGTGCTCAAGTCGATCCAGGACATGAGCGCGTACGAGGCGGCCTCCGGCAACTTCCAGGTCGTCGTCGACCTGGAGAAGGACGCCAAGTTCCTCCCCGACGCGATCCGGGGGACACGCACCCTGTACGTCGGCGCGGGCACCGTCGGCGCCTCCGTCGACCTCGGCAAGGTCGCGAAGGACGGGGTCGTCGTCGACGAGGACCGTACGGAGGCCACGCTCACCCTGCCGCACGCGGTCCTCGGCAAGCCCGCTCTCGATCCCGACCGGTCCTATTCGGTCTCCAAGCAGCGCGGTCTGCTGGACCGCCTCGGCGACTTCTTCTCCGACAACCCCGGCAGCGAGCAGGCGGTCAACAAACTCGCGGCCCAGCACATCGGCGAGGCGGCGAAGGAGAGCGGCCTCACCGCACGGGCCGAGAAGAACACCGCGAACATGCTCAAGGGCCTGCTCACCTCGCTCGGGTTCACCAAGGTCACCGTCACCTTCGCCGACCCCGGAGGCTCCTGAGCCTCGCCGGCCGCTCCCCGCGACCGGCTCCCGGCTCCCCGCACCGACATCCTCGAACGGACGGCACCCCAAGTGAGATGCTGTGCCGCGTGATCAGTGAAGCCGGTGAACCACGGCGGGAGCTGTTCCTCCGGGACGGTCTGGAGGACGCGGACGTGGCGAACGCCCACCGCGAGGCGCTCCTCGTCCTGCGGGACAGCATCGGGACCGCGTACCTCGATGCCCACAGCGACGGCCCCTGGCCGCGCGAGGTACTGGCGGCGTACGAGCGCGCGTTGTCGATGGCCGAGCACCGCGCGGCCGAGGGCGTCCGGCGGGCGAAGGGCGGTCTCGGGATGGGAATCGACGTCGACGTCCGTGACGACGCGCAGTTCGACGTGCTTCTCGCCTTGGCTCCCTTCACGATCGGGGCGGAGGGGTGGCAGGGTGACCGGGAGATCTTCAGCGCGAGCGACACCGGCACGGCCCTGTGCATCGCTGTCACGGCGCGGCAGGAGGCTCTGCTCATGGCGCGCCTCGGCGCACTGGGCATACCGGAGACGGCGTTCACGGACCAACCCCGTAAGCGGCACGGCTTGTTCGCGCGCTGGTCACGGCGCCGGACCGCGTAGCGCCCGCACGGGCGGGCGCGGTCCCTTCGTCCGTATCGACCTGTGGGACGAGCCCGGTGCGGACCAGGGTGGCGGCGCTGCTCGCCGACGATGTCCGTAGCGATCGGACAGCGCATGACCCCGCCCGGTGACGACCGTCTGCCGTCAATGAGCGGACCGGTGCGACAACCCTCGAATTGTCGTTCGGTTTCTCAATGCTGTCGCCCGGTCGTGGTGCGTTCCGGCGGCCCTCTTGTCAGAGTGGACGGATGAACACATCCGATCTGCTGACCGATGCCTTCGGCCGGGTGCGGGAAGCGGTGCACGCGGCGGCGGAAGGGCTCTCCTCCGGTGAACTCAACGCCCGGACCGACGAGGGGGCCAACTCCATCGCCTGGCTCGTGTGGCACTTGACCCGGGTCCAGGACGACCATGTCGCGGATGCCTCGGGGGAAGAGCAGGTCTGGTTCACCGACGGCTGGGCGGATCGGTTCGACCTCCCCTTCGACCGTGCCGCGACCGGATACGGACATACCGGCGAGGAGGTCGGAGCCGTGCGGGTGGCCTCCGCCGATCTGCTGCTCGGATACCACGACGCGGTCCACGAACGCACTCTGGCCTTCGTCGGCGGACTGACCGGCAAGGCGCTGGACCGGATCGTCGACGAGGCATGGTCCCCGGCGGTGACCCTTGGCGTCCGGCTCGTCAGCGTGGTGGCCGACGACCTTCAGCACGCCGGTCAGGCAGCCTTCGTGCGCGGGGTGCTGGGACGTATGTGAGGAGGATGATCGATCGCTCCGTGAACATAAAGACCAGGTCAGAGATGTGCGCGCTGTGGACTTCGCACACCGGTGCGAGCTTGGAGCTGCGGTGCCATACTCGAAAGCAGCCAGTAGGCAGGCTTGGCATTGTCGAAAGGCGAGACGTCATGAACTGGGCATCGTGGACAACCAGTGGCGTCTTCGCGGGAGCCGGCGGAGTGAGTACCGCCGAGGTGGGCATCGTGACCGGAGATCTGACCGTGCACACGACGTGGTCGGACGAGCAGGCGGCTGTGGCCGTCCAGTTCAGCGGATCCTCCGATTGGTTCACCATGGCGGGCAGCCCCGTTCCGTGCTTCTCCGAAGAGGAGAGCCGCACCTTCCATCAGTGCGTCGTCGAGGCCGTGCGCGCGGGCGCGGGCGCGATGGTCCCCCCGCCCGAGGGCGAACCCACACCGGCGCCACCGTCGATCGCTTGAGGGCGGAGTCGCACCGGGAACCCCTAGAGTTGCTCACGCAACCGTACTCAACGGGTACGGAGAGTGAGAATGCTCAAGGGGCGGTGCGATGACAGGGGCGGATGTCTTGCGGAAGAAGCCGAAAAGGCGGTCCGGGTCGAAGAGGCAGCGACCTCTCTGGGTGGAGATCCCGCTGTTGGTCGCCGTGGCACTCTGTCTCGCCCTGCTCATCAAGACATTCCTGGTCCAGGCGTTCTCCATCCCCTCCGAATCCATGCAGAACACCCTGCAGGAGGGTGACCGGGTCCTTGTGGACAAGCTCACCCCCTGGTTCGGCTCGGAGCCCGAGCGGGGCGAGGTCGTGGTCTTCCACGATCCCGACGGCTGGCTCACCGGCGTCGCGGCCCAAGAACCCAATGTGGTGCAACAAGCCCTGACCTTCGTGGGGTTGATGCCTTCGGCGAAGGAGAAGGACCTGATCAAGCGGGTGATCGGAGTCGGTGGGGACACCGTCGAATGCTCCGGAACCGGTCCGCTCCGGCTCAACGGGAAGGCGCTGGTCGAGCCGTACGTCTATCCGGGCAACACGGCGTGCAGCCCGGACGGGGACGGTGAGTTCAAGGTGACCGTCCCCGAGGGGAAGATCTGGGTGATGGGCGACCACCGGCAGGCCTCCGCCGACTCCCGCTACCACCAGCACGACAGGAACGGCGGCATGGTCCCCGAGGACGAGGTGGTCGGACGGGCGGTCGTGGTCGCCTGGCCGGTGGGCCGTTGGGCGACCCTCCCGGTCCCGGCGACCTTCGACCAGCCGGGCATCGATTAGGGCGTGGCGCGAAAGTGGCGCAGTCCGCCCGCCGGACCGGCGGGACTTCCGAAACACGCCCGCGCCGGACCGGCGGGACTTCCGAAACACGCCCCCGGGGGACCGGTTACCCGCAGTCGCCGAAGCGCAGCACGTAACGCCGCTGCCACGGCGTCTCCACGGCGCTCGGGTGGTAGTGCGCCCGGACGTAGGCGACGGCGTCGTCCGGGCGCACTCCGTCCAGCACCGCCAGACACGCCAGCGCCGTCCCCGTGCGTCCCCGGCCGCCCGCGCAGGCCACCTCGACCCGCTCGGTGGCGGCCCTGGCCCACACCTCCGCCAGCAGGCCGCGGGCCGCCGCGCGGTCGGCGGGCAGCCGGAAGTCGGGCCAGCGCAACCATCGAGATTCCCACGCCACCGGCTCGGGCTCACGGCCCAGCAGGTGTGCGGAGAACTCGGGCACGGGCCCCGCGGGCAGCGGCCGACGCAGGCCGCGCCCCCGGACGAGGCGTCCCGAGGGAAGTCGGAGCACCCCCGGGGCGGCCGCATCCCACGCTTCACTCATGCCCGCACCTTACCGAGTGATCGTTCCGAGCCGACCCCTGTTCGGATCGGCTCCCGCGCCTGCCCGTCGCGTCGCCGCGGGTAGGCGTGCTCACTCCCCGGGAGGCGCCTGAGGGCCTTCGAGAGGACGCGCCAGCAGGGGAGCACCGGGCACCTGATGGCCACCACTGGCCAGCATCCGCACCTCGCCCCTGGCGCTGATCTCGGCGCGCACGATGCCGGTCTCGTCCTCGTACACGGGATGTCCCCCTGCTCCGGCGCGCCCGGTCATCCGGACGACGACGACATCGTCCTCCGCGCCGAGCGTCTGGAAGATGAGTTCGAAACGTTCCGGATAGTCCATGTGGGCCTCCCGATCGGGCACGACGGACGCCGGACCCCTTGGATTCCATTGTTTCCCAGCCTCGCGCTCCGCGCCCGGTCAAGGGAAGAGCTGGTGCGTCGCTCGGACGGCCGCGGGTCGGCACCCGTCGCTCCGACGGCTGCCGCCCGACACCGCGGTCCAGGACGCGGGCACGGCGGACACGGGCCCAACGGGCGGAGCGGTCCGGTCGATCGGGTGACTCGTCGGAGAGGCACAACATGACTGCTCGCCGACCGGGCTAGGCATGCGCACATGAGACTTGATCCCCCACAGACGAACCGTGTCTTCTCGCGCGCCCGCACCCTCCGTGCGGTCGGCGCCGTCGTGTGCGCCGTCGTCGCGTCGGCGTTGGTGACAGGCTGCGGAACGGACGGTGACTCCGTCTCGGCGTCGGCGACCTCGGAGGCCGCGAAGGTCGTACCGCACCAGGCGACCACCAGCCCGTCTCCCTCCGTCAGCCCGTCCCCGACCGAGCTGAGCCAGGAGCAGCAGAAGCGGAAGGACGTCCTCGACGCCACGAAGATCACCTTCGACAAGGCGGCCAAGGCCGCGGTGGGCGCGGTCTCGGGCAGCAAGCTTGTCGACCTGGAGCTCGGCGGGCTGGACGACGACGACAACGCGAGTGGCAGCCCCAGCCCGACCGGCAGCCCGAGCCCGACGAACAGCCCCAGTCCGACCGGCAGCTCCAGTCCCACGGGAAGCCCGAGCCCCACCGGCAGCGCCAGTGACCCCGAGTGGGTCGCGGAGGTCGCGGAGAAGGACGGTACCGCGCACACCGTCCGGATCAACGCGGTCACCGGGAAGGTCCTGGACACCACCGAGGACGACAACCAGTCGGCCGACGACAAGAGCCGGCTGTCCGACATGATCGGCAAGGCCACCCAGACGCCGGAGCAGGCGGCGAAGGTGGCCACCGACAAGCAGAAGGGCTGGGTCACCTCGATCGGGCTGGAGGAGAACGACGACGACGTCCTCGTCTGGCAGGTGGACGTCGTGGACTCCTCCTGGAACCAGACCGACTTCGAGATCGACGCGGCCAAGGGAACGATCGTCGGCGAGGTGACCGAGGAGACCGAAGGTAACTGATACCCCGACCGTTATCTCCGATTCGGTGGTGTACCTCCCGGTACGCCACCGAATCGCTGTTTCGTGGGCGGTCGCGTGCGGCTGTAGGCGTACCGGGCGAGATCCTCCCGGTACGCGCGCCGCCGGCCGCCCGGCGGCGCCGGAAACGTCATGCCTGACGTCGCTCGGGGCGCAGCGCATGGGCCAGTCCGTGCTCCGCGGTGTCCTTGAGCGCTCGGTCGTAGGCCGTCTCGTACGCCGAGTGACCGGCCGCCTCGCGCGCGAGGAGTTCCCACCGGTCACGGATCGCTCCCAGCTCAGGAGTGCCGCGGTGCGGGTGGCCGACCATCCGCCAGAAGGTCTGGCCGGTCCCCAGGGTGCGCGCCGCGCCCACGCCGTCGCCCTGGGCGGCGATGGCGCCGGCGAGCAGATCGAGCGCGAGCGCGATCCCCAGACTGTCCCGGAGCTGGTGCTTGCTGGTGAGCATGGCGCGGGCGTGCACCTCCGCGTCCCGCGGCCGGCCGTGCATCATGTGTATGAGCGCCAGCTGGTGGTCCGCGTAGCCGCGCGCCCACCGGTCCCCGTACTCCAGGCTGATCCGCTGGAGGCCGACGGCGTCCTCGTACGCCTCGTCGAGCCGCCCCAGGGCCGTCAGAGCGAAGAGCCTTATCACCCGGCAGCGCAGGACGGACGGAGCGGCGGCGGGTTCCACCGGCAGCTCGCGCAGAGCGCCGTCGCTCACCGCCAGCGCCTCCTGCGGCCGCCCCGCCATGAGGTGGTTGAAGCTCACCGTGTGCGCGGCGGAGAGGATCGATTCAGCATCCGCGTCCTCCCGCGCGGAACGCGCGCACTCCTCCCCGACCTCCGACGCCGTCCCGTGGTCCCCCTGGAGGGTGAGCGTGACGCCGAGGGCCCACAGGGCCCGGGTCCGGTCCCTGCCGCCGCCCGGGTGCAGGGCGAGCACCCGTTCCAGGTACGAACGCGCCTGGTGGAGATGGCCGCAGCAGCTCCAGAACAGCCCGGCCTGCCCCGCCATGCGCAAGGCCAGGGCGGGGGAGGCCACCAGGAGGTGGTCCAGAGCGGCCGACAGGTCCGTGTGACTCTCGTCCATCCGCCGGTAGCGCGCGAGCTGACGAGGACTCAGCCACCCACCGTGCGACTGGTCCGCGACATCGGCGAAGTGCACGGCATGCCGGCCCGCGAGCACCCCGTCCTCCGCCAGCTCCCTCAGCCACATGGCACCGTATTCGCGCAGCGTGTCGAGCATGCGGTAGCCGGCGCCGTCCCGCTGGAGCACCGACTGCGCGGCGAGTCTCTCCAGGCCGCGCGCCACCTCGTCCGTGGTGAGTGGTCCGCCGGAGCAGACCACCTGAGCGTCCGTCAGCCGAATTCCGCCCTTGAACACGGACAGTCGGGCCCACAACAGCCGTTCGAGCGGCGTGCAGAGTTCGTGGCTCCAGCCGACCGTGGTCCGCAGAGCCCGGTGACGCCTCGGCCAGGTCGTGTCGTCCACGAGCGTGTCGAGCCGCGAACCGAGCAGTTCCAGGAGTTCCTCCACCTCCGACTCCCGCAGCCGGGCACAGGCGAGTTCGACGGCGAGCGGGATGCCCTCCAGGCGCCGGCAGATCTCGCCCACGGCGGCCGCCGCCCGCGGCGCGTCGAGCTGCCGGGCCGGGGCGGTGAGCGCGGCCCGTTCACGGAAGAGGCGCTGCGCGTCGCTCCCGGTCGACAGAGGCGGCACGTGCACCGCGTGCTCGCCCGCGACGTCCAGGGTTTCCCGGCTCGTCGCGAGCACACTCAGCCCCGGCGCCGCGGCGAGCAGCGATTCCACCAGATCACGGCATGCCGTCAGGACCCTTTCGCAGCAGTCCAGGACGAGCAGCAGCCGCTGGTCCGCGAGCCACTCGCTGAGCGCCTCCACGGGACGGCGCCTACTGTGGTCCAGCAGACCGACCGCGTCGCAGACGGCGGTCGTCAGCGACGCGTCACCGTGCAGGTGCGAGAGATCGGCCCAGCACACACCGCCCGCGTAGCGAGCCGCTATTCGGTCCGCCACCTGGAGCGCGAGCCGGCTCTTGCCTATGCCGCCGGGACCCGTGAGAGTGACCAGCCGGTGTTCGTCCAGTGCCCGCTCGGTCCGGTCCAGCTCACCGAGTCTGCCGATGAAACTGGTCGTGACGGCGGGTGGGTTGCCCATCACGGGGGCCATCCTGCCTCCCCCGGCGGCGTGTCTCCTCCCCTTGCGAGGAAGCAATCAAAAACGGCCGACATGTGACGTTCGGGCAGGCAGGAAATGGCGTGAATGTCCGTGGCGCGTCCAGGCCGGAGCGCCCTCGTACGGAGCCGGCCCGGCGTACGGCCCCCGGTCCCGTACACCCAGGGGGCCGCGTCCACGCGGGCTCAGCTGTCACCTCGTCGACCGACAGGCCCTCAGGGCCGCAGCACCAGCTTGCCCATGGTGCGGCGTGCGAGCAGGTCCTCGTGCGCCTGCCGGGCCTCGGCCAGAGGACGGACGCCGCCCGTGAGGGGCTTCAGCCGGCCCTTGAGCGTCAGCTCGAGAAGCTCACCGAGCGCCGTCGAGAAGGCACCCGGACGGGAGAGCGACCTGCCCAGCTGGAACCCGGTCACCGACGCGTTCAGCATCAGCAGACGGCCCGTGTCCAGTGGCGCCGGCGCGGACCTGGCGGCGTTGCCGTAGGTGACGATCCTGCCGTGCTCCGCCAGCGAGGCGAGCCCTTGGTCGAAGTACGTGCCCCCGGAGGCGTCCAGCACGATGTCCGCCTTTCCGGCGAGCGGGTAATCCACCGCCTCGTCCGCCCCCGCCTCCAGCGCGGCGGCACGCTTCTCGGGCGTCGAGGCCACCGCCACCACACGCCCCGCGCCGAACTCCCGCGCCAGCTGGACCGCCAGATTGCCCACCCCTCCGGCGGCGGCATGCACCACCACGCTCTCGCCGGGCACCAGCCGGGCCGCCGACTTCAGCAGGTGCCAGGCGGTCAGACCCTGCGTCAGCAGCGACAGCGCCTGCCCGGCGTCGAGGTCCTCGGGAAGGCCGACCATGGTGGCGGGATCGGCACTCACCCGCTCCGCGTAACCGGACCGTACCTTCGCCAGGACACGCCGGCCGTCCTCGGTGCGTGCGACGACCTCGGTGCCCGGAACGAACGGATGGCCGCTCGGGGCGGGATATGTACCGTCGGTGACCAGGGTGTCCACGAAGTTCACGCCGGCCGCTTCGACGTCGAGCAGCAACCGCCCCTCCGCCGCGACGGGATCGGGCACCTCCACGTACTCCAGGACCTCGGGGCCGCCGGACTTGCGGACTTGGATCGCGTGCATGCGTGTCACCGTTTCAACGGGGGAACAGGAGCGTCCACCTGCCCCGACAGCGCCGGGAACGAGGCACCGGGCACGCTATCGAACGTCACCGGAAGCTCCCAGCTGGGCCGCCCCAGCACGTCGAACACATGATGGGCACGGTCCGGATCGGTGGAGAGCACCCGCAGCACCCCGGGCACGGCTATACCGGGCAGGACCAGACGGTACAGGTCCGAGGCCAGGACGAGCAGACTGTCCGGCCGGTCCACGGTGGTGGAGACGAGCTGTAATCCGGTGAACGCTCCCACCAGCACGTTCGCGGTCTCCAGAGGATCGATGTGTTCGAAGACCTCGCCCTGGGAACGCCCTTCGGTCAGCAGCGTCGCGATGACGTCCCGCCACTGCGGCCACGGTCCGCCGAAGAAGGGCCGCGCGTTCTGGTCGGCGGCCAGACGTGCCGCGCCCTGGAGTAACGGCTCACGGGGCAGCCGGTACGCCAGGAGGAGTCCCAGATCCACGATGGCCTGCATCTTCACCGGGTTCTCCGGCTTGATGATGACGGCGTGCTGGAGCACCGCGTGCGCCAAGGCCTCCTTGCCGGAGAAGTGGAAGTACAGAGCCCCCTTGGTGACTCCGGCCAGGGACATGATCTCGCTGATGGTGGACGCCTCGTACCCGTTCGACGCGAACACCACCGCCGCGGCTTCCAGCACGGTGTAGCGCGTTCTGATGGCCCGCTCCTGCTGCGCCATGGCCGACTCCTTCGGTCCGTTCGCCCGGTCCCCCCTGCCGCGCGCGGCGCGTCTCGCGAGGAGGGCGGGCGCGAAAACAGGCGCGCCGGTATGTTACCCCTGCTCGCGTGCCCTGACCCCCGTGGTCGCGACTGCGTGGAAGGGGCCCACGGAGTCCGGGCGAAGACGGTTCGGGCACACGCCGGTGGCGGCTCCGCGCGTCCCGCCCGAGCGGCTGCTCCCCCTCCGCGACCGGTCGCCGGACAGCCGCCTGTACGGTTCCCGGACGGGCCGGCCAACCGGCCGTCGGGTGAACGGAGCAGGACACACATGGGATCGCTCAAGGGCAGGACGGCGCTGGTGACCGGCGCGAGCCGCGGCATCGGACGCGGGATCGCCAGACGCCTGGCCGCGGACGGCGCACTCGTCGCCGTCCACTACGCGAGCAACGAGGAGGCTGCCGAACGGACCGTCGCCTCCATCCGGGACGACGGAGGTCGCTGCTTCCCGGTGCGGGCAGAACTCGGCGTCGACGGAGACGTCCGGGCCCTGTTCGACGCCTTCGACGCCGGCGCCCGCGAGCAGGGGACAGACGCGGGGCTCGACATCCTGGTCAACAACGCGGCCGTCAGCATCTCTTCGCGCATCACGGAGCTGCGCGCCGAGGACTTCGACCGGCTCATCGCCGTCAATACCCGCGCGCCGCTCTTCATCATCCAGGAGGCCCTGAAGCGGATGGGGGTCGGCGGGCGCATCGTCAACATCTCCTCCGCGGCCAGCAGGAGAGCCCTGCCGCGCACTCTCGCGTACTCGATGAGCAAGGGAGCCGTGGACTCGCTGACCCGCACCCTGGCGGAAGAACTGGGCCCCCGCGGCATCACGGTGAACGCCGTGGCGCCCGGATTCGTCGAGACGGAGATGAACGCCTCCCGGCGCGCCACCGAGGAGGCGCGGAGCGCGATCGCCGCGCTCTCCACCTTCGACCGGATCGGCCGTCCCGAGGACATCGCCGACATCGTCGCGTTCCTGGCGTCCGACGACTCCCGGTGGATCACCGGCCAGTACATCGACGCCACCGGTGGCAGCAAACTCTGAGTCGGCAGCGCCGGGCACGCGTGGCCCGGAAGCGACGACCACCGCTGCGGGGAGGATGGAAGCGTCCCCGCAGCGGGCGCGGGTCACCTCCGCATGAGCCGCGCGGAGCGGGTCTCGGAGAGGGTGTTCGAATTCATCGACGGCTTCTCCTCCGCCATGGCCGAGGAGTACCTGGCCGAGCGCGACCGCTGGGTCACCAGCATCGCTGCCGCGCGGGAGGAGACGGTCCGTTCGATCCTCCGGGAACGCCGGTCGACACCACGGTCGCGAGCCGGACCGACTGACTGGGTGACCGGCCGGACCCGTCCCGCCGAGTGGCCCAATTCCGGGCACGCGCACAGCACGGCGAGGACAGGACGATGAGTGGCGGAGTCCCCGCGCCAGGACGGGGGCTCGCCCGCGGTCGGAAAACGCTGTCGGGGGGCTCGCCCGCGGTCGGAAAAACGCCGTCGACGTCACCCTGCTCGTTCGGCCCCGGGCCTCACAGCCGCACGTCGTGACTGACCGGGCCGGTGTCCGGGATGTGCGGCACCGAGAGGAGTTCCGCGTGCGGGGCGTGCTCCCGGGCCGAAAGGATCAGTGTGTGGTGTCCGGGCCGTACGCCGCCCATGCGGTACCGTCCCGCCCGCACGGTTCCCGCCGCCACGCGCTTGCCCCGCGCGTCGATCAGGGTGACCCAGCCGGCACAGCCGGACTCGTGCAGGGGGCATTGGACCGCGCCGGTGACGGTGACCCCGCCGTGCGGCGCGGACGACGCGCTCTCCGTGGCGGGCACCGTCTTCTCCGGCGCGTCCGCCGGGCCCTCCGTCGGCGCGTGCTCGCGCGGGCCCGTGGCCGTGGCCGTAGTCGTCGCGATGGGGGTGGTGGCCAGGGCCGGAACTCCGTCGTGACGGGATTCCGGCTTTGCTCCCCAGCCAGCCACGAGCTCTTGTGCGCGGCGCTCCATCGGCGAGCTCGCCACAGGCTCCGAGTAGGTGCCGCGCACGGTGAGGCCGCGTCGCTCCGCATACCCGGCGAGCGCCTCGTCGAGCGCGGCCAGCTCCCGCAGCGCCGTGCGGACGCGGACCGCCCGGGGGCCGGTCGGTCCCATGGCCAGCTCCGCCTGCAGGTCCTGGACCAGGGGGCCGACCCGCTGCCAGTTCCCGCCGGGGGAGGAGGCGGCCAGTGAACGGTCGAGGGTCCGGAGCGAAGCGGTCAGCGTCGTGGTGACGCGCGCGAACCGCTCGGCGAGGCGGGGCGACAGATCGATGTCGATGTCGGCCGCCGCGGCGAGGGCCCGCGCATGGCCGGTGGCCGTGGTGAGCAGGGCGGTACGGTTGTCCGCGTCGCGGCCGCGTACACCGAGCGGCATCCGGACCAGGGGACGGACCAGGCTGACGACCTGGAACAGTGCGGAGTCCACCGCGCGCGCGGCGCCGCGCAGCCGGACCGGGGCGTCGGGGTCCTGCCAGCGCGTGGCGAGCTGGGAGACGAGATCGTCCACCGCGCGGACGTAACCTCGCTCCGCCTCCCCGGTGATCCTGCGGCTGGACAGCGGGAAGATCAGCGCGGCGCACGCGGTCGCCACGAGTATGCCGAGGCCGTTGTCCAGCAGGCGTTCGCCGAGCAGGTGGTCCATCGAGCCGTAGGGGGTCGTGAGTCCGTACAGCTGCACCATGGCGACCACGAGTCCGACGACCCAGAGACCATAGGCCCGTTGCATCCCCCAGGCGCCGAGGATGAGGCCGACCACGATGATCGTGAGCGTCCCGTAGATGTGACCGGGGCCGACGAGGTGGAGCAGCGTGATGCCCAGGACGGCGCCGATCACCGTGCCGGCCATGCGGTGGCCGAACTTGCGCAGTCGTTCCTGAGTCGTGTTCGTGCCGAAGAGTGTGATCATCACCCCGACCAGGCTCCAGTAGAAGCGCTGCGGGTCGATGGCGTCGGCGATCGGGCCGACGATGGCGGCGGCGACCCCCGCGTGCAGCGGTACCCGCACGAAGGGGACGATACGCCGCCAGCCGGTGTCCGTCCGCGCCGCGAGGACGCGCCGGGTCGCGGCGGCCGAACCTGCCGGACGATTCTGCTCCAGGACGACGGTCGGCTGGAAGGGAACCTTCGCCGGGGACTCCGGAGAACTCCAGCCCAGCGAGAGCCAGTGCGAGAGCGAGCCGGCCAGCGAGTCGAGGAGGTTGGCCACGCGGTGCGCGAGCTCGGCGGTTTCCGCGCTTTGCCCGCCCTCGGCGTGGTCCTGCGCGGAGTTCGCCTGCCGGCGGATGAGTTCGGCGGCGGGGCGCAGGCCCTGGGCACTGCCGAGAGGGGTGTCCCGTGCGAGGACGAGGCCCACGGCCATCGAGTGGCGCAGTCGCGACGGGACGTCGAGGGCTGTCAGTTCCTGTACCGCCCTGCCTATGCCGCGCAGAGCCAGTTCCGCGTCGAAGAGGTGGCGGTGCAGCAGCTCGGCCATGCCGGGGTCGGCGGCGACCTCCGGCTGGGCGAGCCGGCCGTCGATGGTGACAGTGGTGACGTTGAGGCGGTGGAGCGCGCGTGCCATGCGGCGTGCGACCCGCTTCTGGTCGGCGTCGGCATCCAGCGCGTCGACCGCCGCGTCGGCCACCCGGCGGGCCTCCACGACGAAGGCGCGCTGGGTGCGCAGCAGATCCTCCCGCGGCATCGGAAAGCACAGCAGCAGCCGGGTAGCGAGCACGGCGCCGACGGAGACCAGGGCGATCGCGAAGGCCTTGCCGGTGAGGTCCGCGGGGATGTTCGCCATCATGCCGACCATCAAGCCGTTGAAGAGCAGCATGCCGGTGAGCAGGGCCAGCTGTCCGAACCGGGCGAGGAAGAAGGTCAGCGCCAGCGCGACGACCATCAGGCTGATCTCCAGCGTCCGGTCGTCGTGGAGTTCTGCAGCCACCCAGAGCACGACTGCGAAGGGGAACGGCATCCACAGAATCGCGCGGCTGAGCCTCTGCCACGTGTTCTCGGCGACGGCGAAGGCGCTCATCAGGCCCATCAGCCCGCCGACCATCATGCCGATCATGGCCGGTACGTCCAGAGCCCGTGCCATCCCGTAGCCGACGGCGAGAGAGGTCACCATCGCGACGAGAGTGCGCCACCCCGCCTGCAACTGTCCGAGGCCAGGATCCGCGGCCAGGACCCAGTCCCACCGCTTTCGGGGCCCTGCCACCCGTCGCGGCGCGACGGCCCGGTCGAAGCCTGCCGCGGACGCGGTGCCGGGTACGGGCCGAGCGGTACGCGCGGTCATGTCCGACGGCTTGATGCCTGGACTGGTCAAGAGTTCTCCGGTTCCATCACGTTCAGCAGGGTGGTGAGCGCATCCCGCGCTGCGCCCACGGCAAGCCGCAGACGCGCTCGGCGCCGGACTCGCACATCGAGCTGCGCCTCGGCTCGAAGGACGGCCCGAAGGCCGTCGACGTCCC
>NZ_JBSFVR010000170.1:0-15456 GCF_053592415.1 Streptomyces sp. NPDC002690
CACGTCGACGGCAGGGGCGGTCGCATCAAGCTGGCGGGCGAGGTCTGGTCGGCCCCAGGCCCACCGGGACCGGGCGGCGTCCGGCGAACCCCCGGTTGCTGCGGCAACGCCTGTTCGTCTTCGTGGTGGTGACGCTGCTGGTGGCCCTCGGCATCGCGGCCGCGCAGGGCTGCCAGGGTCCGGCGCGCGGCCTCGGCGGGCCGCCCGTGCCGACGGGGAGCGGGCAGTCGGCGCCGGACGGACGATCAGCCACGCCGCTGCCCTGACCTCCGCGCACCGGGGCGGCGGTCAGGCCCGGCGCGGACGGGTCGCGTAGAACGCGACGGCGGAGGCGGCCGCCACGTTGAGCGAGTCGACCCCGGCGTCCATCGGGATGCGGACGTGGTCGTCGACCGCGGCGAGCGTCTTCGGGGTGAGCCCCGCCCCTTCCGTACCGAAGACGAGGGCGAGCCGTTCGTCCTCGCGAGCGGCGAGTTCGTCCAGGGTGACGGCCCGGTCGCTGAGGCAGAGCGCGGCAACCGTGAAACCCGCCGCGTGCAGCACCCCGACGCCTTCGGGCCAGGACTCCAGACGGGTCCACGGCACCTGGAAGACACCGCCCATGGAGACCTTCACCGCCCGCCGGTAGAAGGGGTCGGCGCAGCGCGGGGTGAGCAGGACGGCGTCGACGCCGAGGGCCGCGGCGTTGCGGAAGGCGGCCCCGATGTTGGCGTGGTCGACGATGTCCTCGAAGACGGCGACCCGGCGGGCACCGGCGAGCAGACCGGCCGCGTCGGGCAGCGGCTCGCGCCGCATGGAGGCGAGGGCGCCGCGGTGCACGTGGTATCCGGTGACCCGCTCGGCGAGTTCGGGGGTGACGACGTACACCGGGGATTCGGCCGCCTCGATGACGTCGCCCATCACCTCGGTCCACTTGGGGGTGAGCAGCATGGAGCGCATCGCGTACCCGGCCTGCCCGGCGCGGCGGATCACCTTCTCGCCCTCGGCGATGAAGAGACCCTCCTCGGGTTCGCGCCTGCGGCGCAGTTCGACGTCGGTGAGGCCCGTGTAGTCGTGCAGGCGCGGGTCGTCGGGGTCCTCGACGGTGATGATCTCTGCCACAGGAGTGCTGCCTTGTCCGGGGTGGGGCGGCCGGTTACGCGGTGGGGGTAGCCGGTGGTGCGGTGGGTGTCGTGGGCCGTGTCCGACCATGCGCGGCGGATGGGCGGACGGTGTCCGGTGCGGTGCCCCGCAAGGCGGAGAATCGCCCGTGTACGGGATGTGCACGGGCGGTCCGACAACGCCGCTGGGCCGTGTCCGACCGTGCCTGGGCACCGCCCGCCCGACGGGCATGGTCAGCCACGGCTCAGGTGCCGTGCCGGACACCGCCCGCCCGACGGGAAGGGTCAGGCACGGCCCGGGGAGCCGGGTCCGACGGCGACGACCTCACCGATGACGATGACGGCCGGAGGACGTACGTCCTCGGCCAGGGCCCGCTCGCCGACGGTGGCGAGTGTCGCGTCGACGCGGCGCTGCGCCGCGGTGGTGCCCTCCTGGACGAGGGCGACCGGGGTGGCGGGGTCCTTGCCGTGGGCTACGAGGGCCTTCGCGATGGCGCCGATCTTGTCGACGGCCATCAGAAGAACGAGGGTGCCGCGCAGTCGGGCCAGGGCCTCCCAGTCGACCAGCGAGCGGGGGTCCTCGGGGGCGACGTGCCCGCTGACGACGGTGAACTCGTGGGCGACCCCCCGGTGGGTGACGGGGATTCCGGCGGCGCCGGGCACGGAGATGGAGCTGGAGATGCCGGGGACGACGGTGCAGGGGATGCCCTCGGCGGCGAGCGCCTGGGCCTCCTCCATGCCGCGGCCGAAGACGAACGGGTCGCCGCCCTTGAGCCGGACGACGGCCTTGCCCGCCTTCGCGTGTTCTATGAGAGCCCGGTTGATCGCCTCCTGGGCCATGAAGCGGCCGTAGGGGATCTTCGCGGCGTCGATGACCTCGACGTGCGGGGGCAGTTCGTCCAGGAGGTCGCGGGGGCCGAGCCGGTCGGCGATGACGACGTCGGCGGCGGCGAGCAGCCGGCGGCCGCGCACGGTGATCAGGTCGGGGTCGCCGGGGCCGCCGCCGACGAGCCAGACGCCCGGGGTGTGGGTGCGGTGGTGCGGGGCGGCGAGGGTGCCGTCGCGGAGCCCTTCGACGATGGCGTCGCGCACGGCGGCGGAGTGGCGGGGGTCGCGGCCCCGGGAGGTGGTGGTGAGCACGGCGACCGTGACGTTCTCGCTGCGGCCGGTGGCGGGGGTCCAGGCGGTGGCCGCTTCGGCGTCGTCGCTGCGGACGCACCAGGTGCGGGTCCGCTCGGCCTCGGCGGAGGCGGCGGCGTTGGCGGCGGGGTCGCTGCTGGCGACGAGGGCGTACCAGGTGTCGGCGAGGTCGCCGTCCGTGTACCGGCGGCGTTCCCAGCGGATCTCACCGGCGTCGGCCATCGCCTCGACGGAAGGGGTGGCGGAGGGCGACACGAGGGTGATGTCGGCCCCGGTCGCGATGAGCGCGGGGAGGCGGCGCTGCGCGACCTGGCCGCCGCCGACGACGACGACGCGGCGCCCGCTCAGGCGCAGTCCGACGGGGTACGCGGGGTGATCGACGTGCTCGGCCATGGCGGTGCTGGCTCCTCGGCAGGGAACGGTGCGTACGGCGCGGTGCGGCGCCGTACGGGGGGTCCGTCCGGTCCGGCGTACGGGACGCGGCGGCGGTCGGGGCTGCCGCTGCGGCTCTGGAGCGGCTGGTGACGTGCGCTGTGACGTGCGGGTTCAGCAGGTGGGGCGGGGACCACCATACGGGGTGGTGCCGCCGGAGGGCAGGGCCCCAGTACCCCGGGGCCGCCCCGGGCGGGCGTGAGGGCCCGGCCGGGGCGGCCCCCGGTACGGGGCCGTGTCTCAAGAGTGGCGCGGTCCGCCCGGAGGGCGGTTCCGGCGGGGCTTTCGGAACACGCCCTACTTCTCCGTGACGCCCGCCGAGTCGAACGTCGCCACCTCGTGCATGGCGCGCGCGGCGCTCTGCACGATCGGGAGCGCGAGCAGGGCGCCCGTGCCCTCGCCGAGGCGCAGGTCGAGGTCGATCAGCGGGCGCAGGCCCAGCTTGTTGAGCGCGGCCACGTGGCCGGGCTCAGCGCTGCGGTGACCCGCGATGCAGGCGGCCAGCGCCTCGGGGGCGATGGCGCGGGCGACCAGGGCGGCGGCACCTGCGCTCACGCCGTCCAGAATGACCGGGGTGCGCAGCGAGGCGCCGCCCAGGAGGTACCCGGCCATGGCCGCGTGCTCCAGGCCGCCGACGGCCGCGAGCACGCCGATCGGGTCGGACGGGTCGGGCTGGTGCAGTTCCAGGGCGCGGCGCACCACGTCGACCTTGCGGGCGTGCATCTCGTCGTTGATGCCGGTGCCCCGGCCGGTGACCTCGGAGGGGTCGGCACCGGTGTAGACGCAGATGAGGGCGGCCGACGCCGTGGTGTTGGCGATGCCCATCTCTCCGATGAGGAGGCCCTTGTTGCCGGCGGCGACCAGGTCGCGGGCGGTCTCGATGCCGACCTCGATCGCCGCGAGGACGTCCTCGCGGCTCATCGCGGGGCCGGTGGTGAAGTCCGCCGTGCCGGGCCGCACCTTGCGGGGCAACAGGCCGGGAGTGGCGGGGAGTTCGGTGGCGACGCCGACGTCCACGACGCAGACCTCGGCACCGACCTGGCTCGCGAAGGCGTTGCAGACCGCGCCGCCGGCCAGGAAGTTGGCCACCATCTGGCCGGTGACCTCCTGGGGCCAGGACGTCACCCCCTGGGCGTGCACGCCGTGGTCACCGGCGAAGATCGCGACGGCCGCGGGCTCCGGGATCGGCGGCGGGCACGACCGGGAGAGCCCGGCGAGCTGTGCGGAGATGATCTCCAGCATGCCGAGCGCGCCGGCGGGCGTGGTCATCCGCTTCTGCCGCTCCCACGCCTCTCCGAGCGCCTTGGCGTCCAGCGGGCGGATGTTGGCGATGGTCTCCTGGAGGAGGTCGTGCGGCTCCTCGCCGGGCAGCGCCCGGCGGCCGTAGGTCTCCTCGTGGACCACCCAGGAGAGCGGGCGTCGCTTGGACCAGCCGGCCTGCATCAGTTCGGGCTCCTCGGGGAACTCGTCGACGTACCCGACACAGAGGTACGCGACGATTTCGAGGTGCTCGGGCAGACCGAGGGCGCGGACCATCTCGCGCTCGTCGAAGAAGCTGACCCAGCCGACGCCGAGTCCCTCGGCGCGGGCGGCGAGCCACAGGTTCTCCACGGCGAGCGCGGAGGAGTACGGGGCCATCTGCGGCTGGGTGTGACGGCCCAGGGTATGCCGTCCGCCACGGGTGGGGTCGGCGGTGACGACGATGTTCACGGGGGTGTCGAGGATGGCCTCGATCTTCATCTCCCGGAACTGCTTGGCGCGGCCCTTGGGGAGCGACTTCGCGTAGGCGTCACGCTGGCGCTGGGCGAGCTCGTGCATGGAACGCCGGGTCTCCGCCGAGCGGATGACGACGAAGTCCCAGGGCTGCGAGTGGCCGACGCTGGGCGCGGTGTGCGCGGCCTCCAGCACGCGGAGCAGGACCTCGTGCGGGATCGGGTCGCTGCGGAAGCCGTTGCGGATGTCGCGACGCTCGCGCATGACGCGCAGCACGGCCTCGCGCTCCGCGTCGTCGTACCCGGGGGCCGGCTCGGTCGCGGGCTCCTCGGGCGCGGCGGCGTACTCGGTCTCCGGCTGCTCGGCGGCGGGCGCTTCCGCCACCTCGGCGGGGGCGGACACGACGGCGTCCGTCGCGGGTCCGGCCGGCTCGGCCTGGGCGGCCGGTTCGACCGCGAAGACCGGGGCCTCGGGGGCCTCGGCGGGGTGGGGCTGTTCCTGTCGCACGTTCTGGTGTTCCGGTTCCGTGTACTGCGGCCCGTCGTCCTGTCCGGCGACGGGGGGCTCGGAGGCCCAGGGCGCTCCGGCGGCCTGCGGCGCGGCGAACTCCTGGGCGCCGTCGACCGATGCGGTGGGCTCCGGGAGGGCGGCGGCGTCGTCGAAGGCGGCGGGCTCGGCCAGGACCGGCTCGACGGCCTGGACCGGCTCGACGGCCGGCTCCGCGACAATCGGCTCGGCGGGGGCCTGTTCGGGCGGCTGGACCGCGGTGAACCCGGTGGCGGGCACCTCACCCTGCACGGGGAAGTACGGCTCCTGGGCGGCGTCGGGCGCGAAGACCGGCGCCGGGGCGCCGGGGACGACCGTTTCTTCCGGGCCCGCCGACGGGACGTCCGCCGGGGCTTCGGCCGCGATCTCCGCGGGCGCCTTCGCGAGGGCGTGAACCGGCGTGAACTCCTGGGCGGCGGCGGCCGGCTCGAAGCCCGGCGCCGCCTCGGGCGCGGGCTCGAATTCCGGTGCGGCCCGCGGGAGCGCCTGGGCCGGTACGAAGTCCGCCGGGGCGGTCGCCGTCGGCTCCGCTTCGGCGGCAACGATCCCGGCCGGCGCGGCTTCGGCGTACGGGGTTTCCACGAGCGCGGCTTCGGCGGGCTCGGAGGGCAGGGGGGGCGCCTCCGCCGGGTCCGCGTCCCCGACGGGCTGCTCGCCGACGGCGGGCACCGGCTCGGGCGCACCCCACGGGGCGGCACCCTGGAGCGGGATCTCGCCCAGCTGCGGGCCCGGGAGGACGAGCGCCTGCGCGGCGAGATCCTCGGCGTGCGTGGGGACCTCGGTGTACGCGGGAGCCTCGGCCTGCACGGGCGCGGGGGCCTCGGCGCGCGCCGGGTATTCGGGTGCCGCGGGGGCCGGGGGCGCCGTACGGGCCGGAGCCGGAGCCGGCGGCTGCGGGGAGCCGGCCGGGCCTCGGTCGGCCAGCGAGCGCACGATACCGCTCTGCCCGCCGTAAGAGGGGCCGTCGACCGAGGGTCCGCGGTGCAGCGGGCGGCGGGACGGCGCGGAGGCCATCGCGTGCGCGGCGACGGGTGCGGGCGCCGGAATCCGTACCCCGCCGAGGTCCAAGGCCCCCGGGTCGTGGCCCGCGGACTCCTGGGCCACGGGCTCCGGGGAGGGGTGCGTGCTCTGCTGGGGGAACTGCTGGTAGGCGTCCGCGGCGGGGGCCGGGACGACCTGCGGATCGCTCCACGAGCCCTGGGCGGCGGGCATCAACAGCACGTCGTCCTCGTAGGGTGCCTGCTCGGAGGGATCGAGGTAGGTGTAGGCATCCGGGGCGGGGACGCCCGGCTGCTCCACCATGCCTGCGTTCTCCGGCTGTCCCTCGCCCGGGATCTGGCCGGTGTCAGTCATGCGTACCCCTCGCCCATCGTCAGTGCTCCTTCGGCCCATCGCCCGGGACGCCCGCGTCACGACACGCCGATGCCCGTCAACTAGAACGAGCGGGCTCGCCGCGCGGCACGAAACGCCCGCAGACCTCTACATATTCTCGCGGGCGATCGCCACGGCGACAGGTTTGTCGCGCCGCGGTTCGCTGTGGACTGCGCCACTTCGCGCGGTCCCGGTTGTGCCGTACCACAGGGAGAAACAAAAGCGCTCCCTTTTCCGGACATTGACGCACGAAGCGACGAACGACCGGGTTCGGTACAACAATCCGCCAGCCTACCTTCCGCGCTGTAGCTACCTGGTCACGGGGCAAGGTCCGAACGCACCGCGCAGAGCAGGAACGCGACGGACCGTTCGCGTTCTTCCCAGACCGAGGTGTCGAGGTCCACGGACTGGAGAAGCGCGCATTCCACCGTGTAGCCGCTGCCGGAAAGCGTGGTGACGAGGGCTTCCGCCTGGTCCCGGGTGGAGGCGTGGGTGACGATCCGCTCGGGGCGCCGGTCGGCGACGGCGAGGGCCACGGGAACGCCGCCGCCCCCGATGCGTACGACATCGGGTTCGGGAAGTCGTTCGAGCACGTGGGGGGCGAGGCCCTGGACGACCTGGACGGCCACGCCGAAGGAGCGGGCCGCGGCGGCCGCCCGGGCGCAGGCGGCCGGGTCTCGGTCGACGGCGATGACGGCCGCGCCGAAGCGGGCCGCTTCGACGGCCAGCGCGCCGGAGCCCGAGCCGATGTCCCAGACCAGGTCGCCCGTACGCGGGCCGAGCCGGGCCAGTTGGGCGGCGCGCATCCCGGCGGACTCGCCCTCGGTGCTCCGCCCCGGTCGCGCCCGGTCGTGTCCGGCGTGGTCGTGTCCGGCCCGGTCGTGTCCGGCGGGCGCGTTCCCTGCCCGGCGGTAGGCGTCCTCGGGCAGGCCCCAGCCCCGAACACCGTCGGGGCGGGCGGGATCACGGCCGCCGATCCAGCCGGCGGCAGCGGTGGTGGGGCCGCCGCCCACGACGATGACGACGTTCGGGTCGCGCCAGGAGTGGTCGGCCGCCTTGTCGGAGGTGAGGACGGTGACGCGCTCGCGGGCGGTGCCGAGTTCCTCGCAGATCACGAAGGTGCGGTGGATGCCGTCGAGGAGCAGGGCCAGTTCGGCGGGGCCGGCGCCGGGCGAGGTGAGGACGGCGACCTTGTGGTGGGCCCGGCAGACGTTGACGGCCCGTCGCAGGGTCTTCGGGTGGGCGACGACGACTTGGGCGTCGTCCCAGGGCATCCCGGCACGGGCGAAGGCGGTGGCGACGGAGGAGACCGCGGGCACGACCTCGACCTCCAGGCCGTGTTCGGGCGCGCGCAGGGTGCGTACGACTCCGAAGAAGCCGGGGTCGCCGTCCGCGAGGACGACGGCGCTCCCCCGGTGTCCGGCGATGCGCCGGGCCGCGAGGTCCACGCTGCCGAGGCGGATGCGTTCGGCGTCCTTCGGCACTTCGGCGAGCGCGAGGTGGTGTGCGGCGCCTGCGACCAGCGTGGCGGCGGAGAGTGCTGCCGTGGCCGCTCTGGTCAGCGGTGAGCCGTCCCAGCCGATCACCGTGACGCGGTCGGCCATCGTCGTCCGTCTCCTGGAGTTGTGGGGGGGTGCGTGAGCGGGCGTCCGCCGCCGGGGCCGTGCCCGCGCGGTGGACCGGGTAGAGGTTATCGGGTCGCCCCCGGGGCCGGGCCGGAGGGGACGCGGGCGGCGCTCCCCCGTCAGTTCCAGTCGTTGTAGGTGCCGTAGCCGCCCGCGTCCGCGAGCTGCTCGGCGACGCCTTCGAGGTCCTCCGGCAGGAGTCCCCAGACGATCAGGTCGGTGCGGAAGTCGGCCCAGCCGCCGTCCTCCGTCTGCGTCCGCGCTATCCGGGCGTTGCGCAGCACGCCCTCGCTGATGCAGCCGAGTTTCTGCGCGACCTGCTGGGAGGCGGTGTTGTCGGCCTGGGTGCGCAACTCGATGCGCTCGAAGGCCTGGTCGCGGAAGAGCCACTCGGCGAGCGCCAGTACGGACTCGGTGGCGTATCCCTCGCCGCGCGCCCAGTGGGCGGTGATGTAGACGACTTCGGTGGAGCGGGTGCGCCAGTCGGTGTTCAGCAGCCGTACGGAGCCCACGAGTCGCTGGGTGAGGAACTCGTGGACGGCGAAGACGATGCCGTGGCCCTGGGTGCGCTCGCCCGGGGCGATGCGCCGGATCCAGCGCTCGGCGTCGATCCGGGTGTACGGCTGCGGGCCGTCCGTCCAGGCGGTGACGGCCTCGTCGTTCATCATGTCGGTCAGCGCCGGGAGGTCCGACATGTCGTAGGGGCGCAGCACCAGTCGGTCCGTGCTGATCGAGATCGACGGAAAGGTGGTAGTCATGCGCAGCTCCATGCCGAAGACCGGTAAAGGCACAGCATGCAGTATCGGGCGCGCGCCGCGCATGGGCGGGTCCGCACGGCGGAGCCCCGCACCTCCTCGGCGGGAGGTACGGGGCTCCGTGGGCGTCCGGGGACGGGTCAGGAAGAGACCGGGGTACCGAAGGCGGGGATGACCGAGCCCTTGTAGGTGTCCTCGATGAACTTCTTGACTTCGTCGCTGTTGAGGAGCTTGGCGAGCTTCTCGACGCGGGGGTCCTTCTCGCCGCCCTTCTTGACGACCAGGATGTTGGCGTAGGGGTTGCCCTCCGCCTTCTCGATGGCGAGCGCGTCCTTCGACGGCGTGAGCTTGGCTTCGATCGCGTAGTTGCCGTTGATGACCGCGGCGTCGACGTCGTCCAGGGCGCGGGGCACGGTGGCGGCCTCCAGCTCCTTGAACTTCAGGCCCTTCGCGTCGGTGATGTCGCTCAGCTTGGCGTCGGTGCCGACACCGGACTTGAGCGTGATCAGGCCCTGGTCGGCGAGGAGCAGGAGCGCGCGGCCCTCGTTGGTGGTGTCGTTGGGCACCGCGATCGTCTGGCCGGCCTTGATGTCGCTGACCGCCTCGGCCTTCTTGGAGTAGAGGCCGAGCGGCTCCAGGTGGACGTTGACGACCGGCACGAGGTGGGTGCCGTTCTTCTTGTTGAAGTCGTCCAGGTAGGGCTTGTGCTGGAAGAAGTTGGCGTCGATCTGGCCGTTCTCGGTGGCGGTGTTCGGCAGGACGTAGTCCGTGAACTCCTTGACCTCCAGCTTGAGGCCGGCCTTCGCGGCGAGGTTCTTCTTCACGAAGTCGAGGATGTCGGCGTGCGGCGTCGGGGACGCGCCCACGACGAGTGCCTTGGACGTGTCGGCGCTCGCGCCGGTGCCGCCGGCGGACGGGTCGGAGTCCGTACCGCAGGCGCTGAGGCCCAGGGCGAGCGCGGCGGTGGCGGCGGCTGCCGCGGAGAGCTTGAGGTTCTTGCGCACGAAAAGTGCCTCTTTCGGGTGGGGTGGAGCGCCCGGACAAGGAGTGCGGGCTCGGTCCGCGCGTACGGGAGGAGCGGACGCGGCGGAAGTCTGTCGCCTCGGGAGGACGGAAGCCTCAGGAGGTGGTGCGGCCCCGGCGGGCCAGCAGGCGTCCGGCGAGGTCGCCGATGAGCTGCACGACGGACACGATGACGATGAGCAGCACGACGGTGACGATCATGAACGTGTTGTCGAAGCGCTGGAATCCGTAGGTGACGGCCTTGGAGCCGAGTCCCTCGCCGCCCACGGCGCCGGCCATCGCGGAGTAGCCGATGAGCACGATCACGGTGGTGGTGACACCGGAGATCAGGGAGGGCAGGGCCTGCGGGAGCAGGACCTTGCGGACGATGGTGGGGATGGAGCCGCCCATCGACTGGACCGCTTCGACGAGTCCGTGGTCGACCTCGCGGACGGCGGTCTCCACCAGGCGCGCGAAGAAGGGGATGGCGCCGACGGCCAGCGGCACGATCATCGCGGTCGGGCCGATGAAGGTGCCGACCACCCAGGTCGTGAAGGGGATCAGCGCGATCAGCAGGATGATGAAGGGCAGCGAGCGGCCGATGTTGACGACCACGCCGACGATTCGGTTCACCACGGTGTTCTGGAGCAGCCCGCCCTTGTCGGTGAGGACCAGCAGCACTCCGAGCGGCAGGCCGACGGCGACGGTGACGACCGCGGACCACAGGACCATGTAGAGGGTGTCGATGGTGCCCTGGGTCAGCAGGGGCTGCATTTCGGACCAGGTCACTTCGCGGCCTCCTTGGTGAGCGGGGCGGTGGTCTGCACGGGGATCACGGTGGCGGCGGCCTCGTCCACGACGTCCACCCGCAGCCCTTGCTCGCGCAGGAACCCGATGGGCACGACGTTCTCCTCGAAGCGGCCGGGCAGCTCGATGCGCATCCGGCCGATCTGCTTGCCGCCCACGGTGTCCATGGCCGCGCCGAGGATCGAGATGTCGATGTCGTAGGTACGGGAGAGCTGGGAGATCACCGGCCGGCCGGTGGAGTCGCCGTGGAAGGTGACGTCGACCACCGTGCGGCCGGGGGCCGAGGCGGTGCCGCCCACGGGGAAGAGTTCGTGGGCCAGTTCGGAGCCGGGGGTGGCGAGGAGTTCGCCGACCGTGCCGGACTCGACGACGCGGCCCCGGCGCATCAGCGCGGCGGAGTCGCAGACCGTCTTCACGACGTCCATCTCGTGGGTGATGAGCAGCACGGTCAGGCCGAGCTGCTGGTTGAGGTCGCGCAGCAGCTGGAGGATGGACCGGGTGGTCTCGGGGTCCAGGGCCGAGGTCGCCTCGTCCGAGAGCAGCACCTTCGGGTCGCCGGCCAGGGCGCGGGCGATGCCGACGCGCTGCTTCTGGCCGCCGGAGAGCTGTCCGGGGTACGCCTTCGCCTTGTCGCCGAGGCCGACCAGGTCGAGCAGTTCGAGTGCCTTGCGGGAACGGTCGCGCCCGGGCACGCCGAGGATCTCCAGCGGGAGTTCCACGTTGCCCTGGACGGTGCGCGAGGCCAGCAGGTTGAAGTGCTGGAAGACCATGCCGATGCGGCTGCGCGCCTCGCGCAGTTCCTTGCCCGCCCGGCGGCCCCGGCCCGCCAGGGCGGTGAGGTCCTGACCGGCCACGGTCACGGTGCCGGAGGTGGGCCGCTCCAGGAGGTTGACGCAGCGGATGAGGGAGGACTTGCCGGCGCCGCTCTGGCCGATGACGCCGAAGACCTCACCCTCCTCGACGTGCAGATCGACTCCGTCGAGTGCGGTGACCTCGCGGTCGCGCGACTGGTAGACCTTCGTGAGGCCCGAAGTGGTGATCACAGGGTTTCCGTCACTGTCGAGTGCTCGCGGCGTGGTGGTGCGCCGGGCACGGGGCATTCGTCCGGGGGAGACTCACCGGCCCTCGTCGGCCGGGATCTCGGCACGGTCGCGGCACGGGAGTGCCGGTCGAGGCCGTGCGGGGCCGAAGCGTTCCTGCCGGGTGGACCGGGAGGCGACGACGTCGGCGGGGTCTCGCTTCGGGGCGCGAGACGCTGGCGTGGGCCCTCAGATGGCGCGCATTCGACACATACGACGAGCACCGGGCGTACTGATCGCCTCGGTCGCAAGGGTGCGGCTGCTCGTCGTGGTCATGCCCCAAGTAAAACAGACGTGAGGAGGAGCGGAACCGGCGCGTCCGGATGACGGACACCTCGACATGGACCGCCACCCTCCGCCACCGCTTCTTCGCGCACCCATCTGACCTGCACAAACGCGTCCGTTCGCCGGCCTCTTCCGGCCGGATCCCCCACCGCTGTCCGGCCCGGGCGTCTGTGGCGGACGCCACGACCAAACCCCTGCGGGGCCCCGCACCCGCCGTCGGCGCGAGGCCGCATCCCCGCTTTCGCCGCTTCCGCGTACGACCGCCGGGAGGCGGGGCCGGACGCGGGCACGGGGTGCGACCGTAATACCCTCGGCTCATGCTCGACGCCCTGACGGTCACGCTCGCCGTGGCCGCGCTCGCCCTCGCCGCCTGGTGCGGATTCGCCGCATACCGGGACCAGCCCACCAAGGACTGGCACTTCATCGGTATGGCGGTCGTCACCCTGCTGGCGCTCGCCCAGCTGGTGGTGGGGATCGTGCAGCTGGCGCGCGGCGAGCGCCCGGAGCAGGGCATGACGATCTTCATCTGCTACCTCATCGGCTGCTTCGCGGCCGTGCCCGCGGCCGGTTTCCTGTCGCTGACCGAGCGGACCCGCTGGGGTTCGGCGACGGTGGCCGCCGGGGCAGTGGTGCTGGCCGTGCTCGAAGTGCGGCTCTACGACATCTGGGGAAACTGACGTGACCGACACCGATCGCACCGAGACCCCGGCGCCGGCCGGAGCGGCGGAGCCGAAGCCGTCGTTCGACCTGGGGACCGGCCCGGGCCGCGTACTCGTCTGGTTCTACGGGGTGTTCACCGTCGCCGCCGCCTCGCGGGCGATCGTCCAGATCATCCTGGACTTCGGCAAGGCGCCACTGGCGTACGTCCTGTCGGCCGTCGCCGCGCTGGTGTACGGGTTCATCACGTACTCCCTGGTGCGCGGTGGGGAGAAGGCCCGCCGGGCCGCTCTGGTGTGCTGCGCGGCCGAGCTGACGGGCGTTCTGATCGTCGGCACCTGGACGATGCTGGAGCCCTCCGCCTTCGCGGACGCCACCGTCTGGTCGGACTTCGGCATGGGCTACGTCTTCATCCCGGTGATCCTCCCGGTCACCGGACTGCTCTGGCTGCGCCGGGCCAAGCGGGCCTGAGACGCGGTCCGTTCCCGGGGCCCGTGCCCGAAGCGATGCGGTGGGCGCGGTCCCTCGGCGATGCGCGGTGAGCGCGCGGTCCCGCCCCGCGCGTTCCGTGCGGGGCGGGACTTCGCGTTCCTTCCGGGCGGGGAGCGGCTACGCGCTCGCCAGGTACTCCTGGGCCGCCGGGGCTTCCTTCTCCAGCAGGATCAGGCGTACCCCGTCCTCGCCGGTCTCGGCGCCGACCTGTGCGTATCCGGCTCGACGGTAGAGGCGCAGGTTGCCCTCGCTGCGGTGCCCGGTGTGCAGCTGGAAGCGGGTGGCGGCGCGCTCGGCCGCGAGTCCCGTCTCCGCCGCGCGCAGCAGCCGGGCGCCGAGGCCGTGGCCCTGGAGCCGGGGGTGGACGCAGAGTTTGCCGATCCGGCCGGTGCCGTCCTCCGCGGTGAACCCCCGCACCGCGCCGACGACCTCGTCGCCGAGCCGGGCCACGAAGACCAGGTCGGTGGCGAGTTCGTCCTGGACGGACTCCAGGGTCTGGACGAGCGGGTCGATCCGGTAGTTCCCGTAGAGCTCCGCCTCGCTCTGGAAACAGAGGTACTGGAGCCTGAAGAGCTGCTCGGCGTCGTCCTGCCCCGCCGCCGAGATGATCACACTCATGCCCATGTGTGCGTGCCTCCCGCTCACCTGATAAGTCGGTTGTTCATCGCACCATTCCCCGCGTTTCGGGAGCGGCAACCTCCGCCGCGAGCATTCTGCGGAGACATCCGAGGCATCGGGAACGAATCGGCCCCAAACTCCCCTGTGACATACCCAACTCCTCCGCGATCTCGCGGTAGGTGCGGTCGCCCGGGTCGAGCAGGGCGTTCAGGAGTCCTGCGCAACGGCCGGGCAGCCGGGCGACGGCCGCGCGCAGCGCCCGGCGTTCGTCGGCGCCGAGGGTGGCGCGTTCGGGACAGCTGCCGGGTCCCGCGGCGGGCCCGTCGTCGGCGTGCGGGTGTTCGCGCAGAGCGGCGCGGCGGGACGGGCGGACCTCGGCGCGCACGGTGTCGCGCACCCAGCGGGCCGGGTCGGGTAACGGAGCACCGAGGGCGAGGCGCTCCAGCAGCCGCAGCCAGACGGTCTGTTCGAGGTCGGACGGGTCCGCCCCGGCCGCCGCCGCCTCGGCCCTCACCTCGGCGCGGACCAGGGGGTGCAGGGCCGTCAGCACCACCACGGTGGACGTGGTGGTGGCGTCCGGCGCGCGGGGGTCGCCGCCCGGCGCGGGGACGGCTGGGGTCACCGAGGGAGCGGCGTCCGGCGCACGGCCGGCTGGGGTCGTTGCACGGTCGGCGGGGATCACGCCCGCTCAACGCGTCCCGCGCGGGGGCGGTTGCCGTACGCGGGAAGTGCCACCCGACCGGGGCACGACGGGTTCGGCGCTGACGCGGACCCGCCCTGCCCCGGTGGGTGGACGGGGACCGTCAAGCGCGGCGTGCGTCGGCCGCCGCGAGCAGCGCGGTGTCCGCGTTGTCGGAGAAGATGCCGTCGATGCCGGTCGCGAAGTACGCGCGGAAGGCGCCGAAGGCGTCCCCGTACGCGTTGGGGTCGGTACCCCGGCGGAACTCGGCGGGCAGGAAGGTGTTCTCGTTGCGCATCGTGTACGGGTGGAGGACCAGCCCCTGCGCGTGCGCGTCCCGGACCAGGGTGGTCGGCGCGGCGAGGCGTCCGGCCGAGTCCCTCGGGATCACCAGGTCGAGGGTGGGGCCGATGCCCTGGGCGAAGGAGGCGATCCACTTCAGGCCGGCCGGGGTGACGAGGTCGGCGACGGTGCGCGGGTCGCCCGCCGCGGTGAAGTCCCAGGGGCGCGAGGTCGCGCCGGCAAGCAGCACGATCCGAGGGGTGGAGACCAGCTTGGAGAGGCGCCGCACGGAGTCGGGCTCGAAGGACTGCAGGATGAGGGCCGCGTCCGCGCGGTCGCGGCCGTAGCGGCGGAGCAGCTTGGCGAGCGGCTCCTCCAGGGCGAGGCCGAGTCCCCGGAAGTACGAGGGGTGCTTGGTCTCGGTGTAGAGCCAGACCGGCTTGCCGCGCTTGCGGCCCTCGGCCTCGGCCCAGCGCAGGACCTCCTCGAAGGTGGGGATCTCCCAGCGGCCGTCGTAGAGGGTGTTCTTCTGGCGGTTGCCGGGGATGCGCTCGACGGCGCGCAGCGTCTTCAGCTCGGCGAGGGTGAAGTCCTCGGTGAACCAGCCGGTGAGCGGGACCCCGTCGACCGTCTTGGTGGTCTTGCGGCCGGCGAACTCGGGGTGGGAGGCGACGTCGGTGGTGCCGGTGATGTCGTTCTCGTGGCGGCAGACGAGGTGGCCGTCCTTGGTCGGGACGAGGTCCTGCTCGACGATGTCCGCGCCGAGGTCCAGGGCAAGCTGGTAGGAGCCGAGGGTGTGCTCGGGGCGGTAGCCGCTGGCGCCCCGGTGGCCGACGACGGTGGGGACGGGCAGGTCGCGCAGGCGGCGCCCGG
>NZ_JBSFVR010000171.1:0-15430 GCF_053592415.1 Streptomyces sp. NPDC002690
GTGAAGGTGCCCTCGGTGGTGACCTCGGCGAGCATCACGACCGTGCCGTCCCACGGCATGTCCGGGTGGTCCCAGGCGATCCAGGCGGCCCGGCGCACCGCCGTCGGTGGTGCACCACTGACCGGGAGCACGTTCGTCCAGGGCCCTTCGTCAGGCGGGCTCCGTCACACGGTTCCGGCTGGCGACGACCACCAGACCGCCGGCCACCGCGAGACCGAGCAGGGCGACACCGAAGGTCGTCGCCCCGTTGGTCAGCCCCACCGCGTCGCTGAGGTATCCCGCGGAGACCGGAAGGATGCCGGCCGGGATGTAACCTCCCACGTTGAGTGCCGCGTTGGCCTCCGCCAGATGCCTCGGCGGGACGCTGGAGTTGAGCAGCGACAGCCCACCGAGCTGACCCATCCCCTGCCCCGCACCGGCGAGCAGCGCGGAGGCGATGAGGACCGGCACCGAAGAGGTGTGCACCGCGACGATCAGCGTGATCATGCTCACCGCGGTACTCGCCGCGCCCGCCATGAGGATGACCGGCCTGCTCAGCCGCTGCACGGCGAACTGCACACCGGTGGCCGTGAGGAACATCGCGAACGCCATGGCACCCGCGACGATCCTGCTGGTCGTACCGAGCAGGCCGGACAGCAGCGACGGGCCGAGCGACAGCACGAACGACGTGGCGGTGATACCGGGCGCGAACACGGCGATCCCCAGCACGAGTTCACGCCCGTTGCCACGCGGCACCCCGGGCACCCGCACCCAGGCACCCTTGACCGGCGCCACGGGACGGCGGACCGGCATGCGCGTCACGACGAGCACGGCGGAGGCCAGCACCACGGCCTCGACCACGAACACGGTAACGGTCGGGCCGGGCAGCGTCTCGGACAGCACACCGGCCAGCAGCGGGCCGAGTCCGGCTCCGAAGACCATCGCGCAGGAGGCGAGCAGAGCGGCGATCCGCTTGCGCTCGGGCCCCGCCACGTCGGTCACCGCGGCCATGCCGGCCGAGACGACCGCACCCACGGCGATCCCGGTGAACAGCCTCGCCACGATCAGCGCCGCCACGGAGGAGGCGGTGGCGAAGATCAGGCAGGCCGCGAGGCCGAGCGCCAGCGCCGGGAGCAGTACGGGCTTGCGCCCCAGCCGGTCCGAGACGACTCCACAGACCAGGAGCGATCCGAGCAGACCGACGATGTAGAAGGCGAACACCACGGTCAGGGTGCCTTTGGAGAATCCGATGTCGCGCTGCCACAGCACGTACAGCGGCGTGGCCGCGTTCGACAGCACGAACACCGCGGTGACCGGCCACGCGGCCAGCCACACCCACCACAGCGGGGCACCGGTCCCGGCGGCGGGCTGCTGCGCTCTCCCGGCGACCGCCTGAACAGGTGAAGTCCGAGTCTCGGACATGACGTTCCTCCCGACTCTCAAGTACGAGTTGAGTCGAACTTAGCATGCAGTACGATCGAACTCGTACATAGGAATCGCGTCATAAGGAGTTGCCTATGCCTCCGGCCACGGGTGCCAACCCCGTCATCAGGGTGCTCCCCGAACCCTCCGACCTGCCCGAACCCCTTCCGGAACCGGCGGTCGACGAGCTGCGCCTGGAAACCGTGCTCGGCGCGCTCAGCGATCCTCTGCGGTTGACGATCATCAGGAAGCTCCTGCTGGAGTCGGAGCGGTTCGACCACACCTGCGGCTGGTTCGGCCTCGACCGGCCCAAGTCGTCGCTCACGCACCACTTCAAGGCGCTGCGGGAGGCGGGGATCACGCGCCAGCGCCAGTACGGGCTCGAACGCCGCAGCCAGGTACGTGTCGACGACCTCGACTCCCGTTTTCCCGGGCTGCTGGAGCTGGTCGCGGCCTGGACACCCGAGGCCTGAACGGACCTGCCCGGGGCATCGGGGCGCCCCGGCGGACGCAGGACGCCGGGGCGCACAGCCCGGGGCCGCGCGGGTCCGCCCCGAAGGGGGCGCCGGCGCGCCCGGGGTCCTCACAGGAGACCGCACGGCGCGGGAGGGGCACACACGGGTAGCCGGTCTCGGGGGTCGGGTTGCCCCGGACGACCCTGATCATGGCGGGCTCCAATCCGTCCTCGGTCAAGACTGCGCACGGCCTACAGCGGGATGTTGCCGTGCTTCTTCGGCGGCAGGGACTCGCGCTTGGTGCGCAGCTGCCGGAGCGCCTTCACGACGTGCTTGCGGGTGTCCGAGGGCATGATCACCGCGTCCACGTAACCGCGTTCGGCCGCGACGTACGGGTTGAGCAGCGCGTCCTCGTACTCCGCCATCAACTGCGCGCGTGTCGCCTCCGGGTCCTCGGCGGCGGCGATCGTGCGGCGGTGCAGGATGTTGACCGCGCCCTGTGCGCCCATGACGGCGATCTGGGCGGTCGGCCAGGCGAGGTTGACGTCGGCGCCCAGGTGCTTGGAGCCCATGACGTCGTACGCCCCGCCGAACGCCTTGCGGGTGATGACCGTGATCAGCGGGATGGTCGCCTCCGCGTAGGCGTAGATCAGCTTGGCGCCCCGGCGGATGATGCCGCCGTACTCCTGGTCCACGCCCGGCAGGAAGCCCGGCACGTCCACGAAGGTGAGCACCGGCACGTTGAACGCGTCGCATGTGCGGACGAAGCGCGCGGCCTTCTCGCTGGCGTTGATGTCCAGGCAACCGGCGAACTGCATCGGCTGGTTGGCGACGACCCCGACCGGCCGGCCCTCCACGCGGCCGAAACCGGTGATGATGTTCGGCGCGAACAGGGCCTGGGTCTCCAGGAACTCGGCGTCGTCCAGCACGTGCTCGATGGCGGTGTGCATGTCGTACGGCTGGTTCGCCGAGTCGGGGATCAGCGTGTCCAGCTCGCGGTCCTCGTCGGTGGTCTCCAGGTCCGCCTCCTCCGGGAAGGCCGGCGGCTCGGAGAGGTTGTTCGACGGGAGGTACGACAGCAGGGACTTGACGTACTCGATCGCGTCCTTCTCGTCGCCCGAGAGGTGGTGCGCCACACCGGAGGTGGTGTTGTGGGTACGGGCCCCGCCCAGCTCCTCGAAGCCCACGTCCTCGCCGGTGACGGTCTTGATGACGTCGGGTCCGGTGATGAACATGTGCGAGGTCTGGTCGACCATGACCGTGAAGTCGGTGATCGCGGGGGAGTAGACCGCGCCGCCCGCGCAGGGGCCGACGATCAGCGAGATCTGCGGCACCACGCCCGAGGCGTGCACGTTGCGCCGGAAGATCTCGGCGAACAGCCCGAGCGCCGCCACCCCTTCCTGGATGCGGGCGCCACCGCCGTCGTTGATGCCGATGACCGGGCAGCCGGTCTTCAGCGCGAAGTCCATGACCTTGACGATCTTCTCGCCGTAGACCTCGCCCAACGAGCCGCCGAAGATCGTGAAGTCCTGCGAGTACACGCACACCGGACGGCCGTCGACCGTGCCGTACCCGGTCACCACCCCGTCGCCGTAGGGACGGTTCTTCTCGATGCCGAAGTTGGTGGAGCGGTGACGGGCGAACTCGTCCAGCTCCGTGAAGGAACCCTCGTCCAGGAGCAGGTCCACCCGCTCCCGCGCGGTGAGTTTGCCCTTCGCGTGCTGCTTCTCGACCGCGCGCTCGGAACCCGCGTGCGTGGCTTCGCCGATACGGCGCTGCAGGTCCGCGATCTTGCCCGCGGTGGTGTGGATGTCGCTCTGCGGCTCGGACATCGGGTGGCGGCTCCCTGCCTGGTCACGGGACATGACGGGGGCTCGGTCCGCGGAGACGGGCCCGGCACGCGTCCACGGGAAGCCCTCGTTCCTGTACAGCTACTGATCCGTAGCGTATCGGCGGCCCCACGGATCGGCAGTGCGTCCGCGTGCGTCCTTTGCCACACCTAGGGTGGCTTGCATGACACCCCCGGATGCGCCATCGAACCGCTGGTCGGACCTGGACCGGCCGCCCCTGAACACGTCCGCGCTCCGCCGCGGACTGCTGCGGCCGGGCGCGCTGTGGACCTCGCTCGACGTGGTGGAGGAGACCGGCTCCACCAACACCGACCTCGCCGCCCGGGCCGCCGCCCCCGTTTTGGGGAGTCCGCTCGCCGAGGGGGCGGTGCTCGTCGCCGAGGTGCAGAACGCCGGACGGGGCCGGCTCGACCGGGTCTGGACCGCGCCGCCGCGCTCCGGGCTCTTCCTCTCCGTCTACCTCGCGCCGACCGACGTACCCGTGGAGCGCTGGGGCTGGCTGCCGCTGCTCACCGGGGTGGCCGCCGCGACGGGCCTGGCCCGGGCCGCCGGGGTGGACATGGCGCTGAAGTGGCCCAACGACCTGCTGGTGACCGTGGACGGCGTCGAACGCAAGGCCGGCGGCATCCTCGCCGAACGCGCGGGGGACGGCGTCGTCGTCGGCCTCGGCATCAACGTCTCGCTCCGCGCGGACGAACTCCCCGCCCCCACCGCCGGCTCCCTCGCCCTCGCCGGAGCCGTATCCCTCGACCGCGAGACCCTGCTGCGGGGCGTCCTGCGCTCGCTGGAGCGGTGGTACGGCGAGTGGCGGGCGGCGGGCGGCGACGCGGCGGCCGGCGGCCTCCAGGCGGCGTACGCGGCCGGCTGCGCGACCCTCGACCGGACCGTACGGGCCGAGCTGCCCGGCGACCGCTCGGTGGTCGGGCGGGCCGTCGCGGTCGACGGCGACGGCCGCCTGATCCTCTCCACCGGCGACGGGCTCCAGCAGCCGGTCTCGGCGGGCGACATCGTGCATCTGCGCGGAGAGGCGGGCGGGCTCGTCTGACGGGGACAGGGACGCGGACGGGGGCAGGGGCAGGGACAGGGACGGGGACAGGGACGAGGACAGGGACGGGCCCGGGGCTGCGGCCCGGCTCGCGGGTGCCCGGGGCCGGTTCGAGGGCCGATTCGTGTGAATGTTCCGGCGGCGACCGAAGGTGCGGCCGACTGCGTACGGAGAGTGAACGCGCGCCGCTCCGACGGGTGAACGCGGCGCGCGCCGGAGTGCGAAAGCGTGAGTTGTCACGTCCGACGCACCCGTACCGGGCCATCGAGGACGTGAGCCAGGGCACACCTGCCGTATCGTTGAGGCGATCCAGCGACAGATCACAGATCGGCAGGGCAGTGCGCAGGGAACGGGCAGGAGGCGGCTGGTGACCGTCGGCGACACGGGTTCGGACGCGGGCGCGAGGCCTCCGTCGGACCCTTCGGTCCATGCCACGCCCCATCACGAGGTCGATCACACGGCCGAACCGACCGACGATCCGCTGGCGATCCGGCTGGAACAGCTGATCCTCGGCGCCGACCGCCAGTACACCCCCTTCCAGGCCGCCCGTACCGCAGGCGTCTCCATGGACCTGGCCTCGCGGTTCTGGCGGGCCATGGGCTTCGCCGACATCGGCCAGGCCAAGGCGCTCACCGAGGCCGACGTGCTGGCGCTGCGCCGCCTCGCCGGTCTGGTCGAGGCCGGACTGCTCAGCGAGCCGATGGCCATCCAGGTGGCCCGCTCCACCGGCCAGACCACCGCCCGCCTCGCAGAATGGCAGATCGACTCCTTCCTGGAGGGCCTCACCGAGCCCCCCGAGCCCGGGATGACGCGGACCGAGGTCACCTACCCCCTGGTCGAACTGCTGCTGCCGGAGCTCCAGGAGTTCCTGGTCTACGTGTGGCGCCGCCAGCTGGCGGCCTCCACCGGGCGGGTCGTGCAGGCGCAGGACGACGAGGAGATGGTCGACCGGCGGCTCGCGGTGGGCTTCGCCGACCTGGTCGGCTTCACCCGGCTCACCCGGCGGCTGGAGGAGGAGGAACTCGGCGAGCTGGTCGAGGCCTTCGAGACGACCGCCGCCGACCTGGTGGCCGCGCACGGAGGCCGGCTGGTGAAGACCCTCGGGGACGAGGTGCTGTTCGCCGCCGACGACGCCGGTACGGCCGCCGAGATCGCGCTCCGGCTCATCGAGGCGATGTCCGCCGACGCGACCATGCCCGCCCTGCGCGTGGGCATCGCCTTCGGCACCGTCACCACCCGGATGGGCGATGTCTTCGGCACCACGGTCAACCTGGCCAGCCGGCTCACCTCGATAGCTTCGAAGGACGCCGTCCTGGTGGACGGGGCGTTCGCCGAGGAGCTGATCCGTACGGGCGACTCACCCGAGTCCGAGGCCCGGGCCGCGGAGGAGGTCGCCGCCGCCGCCGAGCGGGCGCGGATCGCCGAGAAGGAGGGGCGCGAACCCGCCGACGAGCCGCCGCTGCCCGCGTACCGCTTCCAGCTCCAGCCCATGTGGCAGCGGCCGGTACGCGGACTCGGCGTGGTCGAACCGTGGATGCTGACCCGGCGCGCCCGCCGCGACGGCGGTCGCTGAATCCGGTCCGGCTCACCCCGCGCCGCTCTCCCGCCCGGAATCGCGGACAGTCCCCAGAGCGTGTTGCGGAAGTGGCGCCGTCCGCCCGGAGGGCGAGCGGCGGCGTCTGGTTCCGTAACACGCTTTAAGCTCCCCCGGAACGCCACCACCGGAGGGATGGAACCATGAGTGTCACGTCCGAGCAGCGGTTCGGGGAGTTCGTCGTCGTACGGCGCCACACGGAGCCCGCGCACGTCGCGGAGCTGGTGCTCGACCGTCCGAAGGCCATGAACGCGGTCTCCTCCGAGATGGCCCGGTCCGTCGCCGCCGCCTGCGGGGCGCTCGGCGCGGACCCGGACGTACGCGTCACCGTCGTCACCTCCAGCAACGCCCGCGCCTTCTGCGTGGGCGCCGACCTCAAGGAGCGGAACTCCCTCAGCGACGCCGAGCTGGGCGGGCAGCGGCCCGTCTCGCGCGCCGCGTACACCGGGGTGCTGGAACTGCCGATGCCGACCGTGGCCGCCGTGCACGGTTACGCGCTGGGCGGCGGCTTCGAGCTGGCGCTCTCCTGCGACGTGATCGTGGCCGACCGCACCGCCGTGGTGGGGCTGCCCGAGGTGTCGGTCGGCGTGATCCCGGGCGGCGGCGGCACCCAGCTGCTGCCCCGCAGGGTCGGCGCCGCTCGGGCGGCCGAGCTGATCTTCACCGCGCGCCGGGTGGAGGCGGCCGAGGCCCACGCGCTGGGGCTGGTGGACGAGCTGGTGGCGGAGGGCGCGGACCGGGACGCCGCGCTGGAGCTGGCCGGCCGGATGGCGGCGAACTCCCCGGTCGGCCTGCGGGCCGCGAAGCGCGCGCTGCGACTCGGCCACGGGCTGGACCTGCGGACGGGTCTTGAGGTGGAGGACGCGGCCTGGCGGTCGGTGGCCTTCTCCGGCGACCGGGCGGAGGGCGTGGCCGCGTTCAACGAGAAGCGGAAGCCGCGGTGGCCCGGCCTGGGGTGACGCCGAGTGACGGTGGAGCCGGGTGTGCCGTCGGCCCCGCCCTGGCTCGTCGCGCGATCACACCAGCCCATACGTACATAAGCTGGTGAGATGGGTGGTGACGATGTGCGACTGCGGGCGGTGGTCTCGCTGGCGCAGACGATGGCGGCGGCCTACACCGCGAAGGAGTCGTGGCGGGCCGCGGCGGTGGGCGCCCGCGACGCGCTGGGCGGCTCGTTCGCCGCGCTGTCCGTGTGGGAACGCGACCGGGGCAGGCTCAGGGTCCTGGTGAACGCCGGGGAGCGGGCCGAGGGGGAGGAGGAGTTCCCGGAGGAGGAGACCTACCCCGTCCACCGGTTCCCGGAGATCACGGAGTTCCTGCACGAGCGCTGGGCGGGCGGCGGCGAACCCGACGCCTGGGTGGAGACCGCCGAGGGGCGGCCCGGCAGCGACGCGCCCGCCCGGGGCGCCCGCCCGTTCTGCCATCAGCGGGTCGCCGCGCTCCAGCGGCGCGGCCGGGGCTGCTGCGTGGTCGCGCCGATCGTGCTGCACGGCCGGGCCTGGGGCGAGCTGTACGTGGCCCGTCCGGCCGGGGTGCCCGTCTTCGACCGGGACGACGCCGACTTCGCGACGGTGCTCGCCGCGGTGGTCGCGGCGGGCATCGCGCAGACCGAGCGGCTGGAGGAGGTGCGCAAGCTCGCCTTCACCGACCCGCTGACCGGCCTCGCCAACCGCAGGGCCGTGGACATCCGGCTGGACGAAGCGGTGGAGCTGCACCGGGTCGAGGACGTCGTGGTCAGCCTGGTGGTCTGCGACCTGAACGGGCTCAAGGCGGTCAACGACACCCACGGCCACGCCGTCGGCGATCGCCTGCTGGAACGTTTCGGCTCGGTGCTCTCGCGGTGCGGGGCCATACTCCCGGGCGCCCTCGCCGCACGGCTGGGAGGGGACGAGTTCTGCCTGATCTCGGTGGGGCCCGGGGCGGACGAGGTGGTCCGGGTCGCCACCGAACTGTGCGAGCGCGCCACGGCGCTGGAGCTGGGCGAAGGGGTGGCCTGCGGGGTTGCCTCCACCGGCGACCCGATCGGGCCGGTCCGCTCGGCCCGGCGGCTCTTCCGGCTC
The DNA here is from genome assembly GCF_053592415.1 of Streptomyces sp. NPDC002690. Taxonomy (NCBI): domain Bacteria; kingdom Bacillati; phylum Actinomycetota; class Actinomycetes; order Kitasatosporales; family Streptomycetaceae; genus Streptomyces; species Streptomyces sp. NPDC002690. Next base: position 8,406 of record NZ_JBSFVR010000171.1, read on the forward strand.
GCGGACGCCGCGCAGTACCGCGCGAAGGCGGACCGCGCGGTGGGCCCGGTGGTGGCCGGGCGGGACGGTGAGGTCATGCGGCTGGCCGACTCGCCGCCGACCCCGGCCCACGACCGCCGCAGGCTCCGGGGCAACCGGCCGTGAGGGCGGCGGGGCGGGGGGCCGGCAGCCATCGGTAAGGGGTCAACCCGGCTACCACTGGTGACATGGCCAGTTTCAGTACGTAGGGTTCTGAATATGGATATGCACACTGTCGTGGTGGGGACCTCCGGCACCACCGCCGAGGACGTCCTGGCCGTCGCCCGCGAGGGCGCGCGCGTGGTCCTGTCCCCCGAGGCGTTGGACGCCCTCGCCGCCGCCCGCAGGACCGTCGACGCGCTCGCCGCACGGCCCGAACCCGTCTACGGTGTCTCCACCGGATTCGGCGCCCTCGCCACCCGCCACATCGGCCCTGAGCTGCGTGGCCGCCTCCAGCGCAACATCGTCCGCTCGCACGCGGCCGGCATGGGCCCGCACGTGGAGCGCGAGGTGGTGCGCGCGCTGATGTTCCTCCGGCTCAAGACGGTCGCCTCCGGCCACACCGGCGTACGCCCCGAGATCGCGCAGACCATGGCCGACCTCCTCAACGCCGGGATCACCCCGGTCGTCCACGAGTTCGGCTCGCTCGGCTGCTCCGGCGACCTCGCCCCGCTCTCGCACTGCGCCCTCGCACTGATGGGCGAGGGGGAGGCCGAAGGGCCGGACGGCACCGTGCGCCCCGCCGCCGAACTCCTTGCCGAGCACGGCATCACCCCGGTCGAGTTGCGCGAGAAGGAGGGCCTCGCCCTCCTCAACGGCACCGACGGCATGCTCGGCATGCTGGTGATGGCCCTCGCCGACCTGCGCGCCCTCTACACCGGCGCCGACATCACCGCCGCGCTCTCGCTGGAGGCGCTGCTGGGCACCGAGAAGGTCCTCGCGCCCGAACTGCACGCCGTCCGCCCGCACCCCGGGCAGGGCGTCAGCGCCGCCAACATGCTGCGGGTGCTGGAGGGTTCCGGCCTCACCGGCCACCACCAGGACGACGCACCCCGGGTCCAGGACGCCTACTCCGTACGCTGCGCGCCCCAGGTCAACGGCGCGGGCCGGGACACCCTGGCGTACGCCGCCACGGTCGCGGACCGGGAGCTCGCCTCCGCCGTCGACAACCCGGTGGTGCTGCCGGACGGCCGGGTGGAGTCCAACGGCAACTTCCACGGCGCCCCGGTGGCGTACGTCCTGGACTTCCTGGCGATCGTCGCCGCGGACCTCGGCTCCATCTGCGAACGCCGCACCGACCGCCTGCTGGACAAGAACCGGTCGCACGGACTGCCGCCGTTCCTCGCCGACGACGCCGGGGTCGACTCCGGTCTGATGATCGCGCAGTACACCCAGGCGGCCCTGGTCAGCGAGATGAAGCGGCTGGCCGTGCCCGCCTCCGCCGACTCGATCCCGTCCTCCGCGATGCAGGAGGACCACGTCTCGATGGGCTGGTCGGCGGCGCGGAAGCTCCGTACTGCCGTGGACAACCTCACCCGGATCGTCGCGGTCGAGCTGTACGCGGCGGCGCGCGGTGTCGAACTGCGCGCCGCCGGAGGGCTGTTTCCGGCCCCCGCCTCCCGCGCCGCCGTCGAGGCACTGCGCGCGGCGGGCGCCGAGGGGCCGGGTCCGGACCGCTTCCTCGCCCCCGACCTCGCCGCCGCGGACGCGTTCGTCCGTGACGGCGGGCTGGTCCGGGCCGTGGAGCGCGTCACAGGGCCGCTGGGCTGACACGGCCGGGCCGCCGCCCTCCGTCACGGCGGGCGGGCGGCCCGCCGGACGGCGGCCGTCAGGCGGGCGAGGAGGACCGGCGGTCCGAGCGGGCGACGTACCCCGCGCCCAGGCCGAGCAGGACCGTGCCGCCGATCAGGTAGGGCGTGGTGTCCACGCCGGAACCGTCGCCCGCCTGGGCGAACGACCGGCTCGACGAGCCGTACGACTCGTCCTCCCGCTGCACCGGGGTGGTGGCGGTGGTTCTCGCCGCCCCGGTGGGCGAGGACGCGTCGTCCGTGTTCTTGGCCGACGGTACGAAGCAGAGCGCGCCGAGCACGATGCCCGCGGCGGAGACGGTCAGCAGTGTGCGGCGAGTGATGGTCACAGATTCGATCCCCTGACGACGACCTTGAGTTGACCCCCGTGGGGCGATGGTACGACCTTCATCCAGGAGTACCGCGCGGCCCCGGCGCGTCCGGCCGCCGCGTGCACGCACCGGCCCGCCGACGTGCCGCCCCGCAGCGGGTCGCGGGAGCGCGCGGGAGCCGGAGCCCTACGCTCCGGCCTATGAGCACTTCGGAGAGCACACACGAGAACACGGCACGGGGCCTGGCGCGGGACACCCGGGAGGCGGCGGCGGAGGACGTTCCGGAACCCGCTTTCATCCGGCTCCAGGTGGAGCTGGTGGTCGAGATCACCGATCTGGAAGCCCTGACCGGCACCGCCCTGGAAGCGGTCGCCGCCGAGTACGAGGACGCCCTCCCCGACCCCGACGACCACGGGACGGAAGGCGAACGCAGGCATGCCGAGTCCCTGGTCCGGGCAGACGCCGCAGAGGCACTGGCTTCGCTGATCGACCCGTTCGATCTGGTCAGCGCCGTGCCGGGGATCGAACTCGCGCAGGCTTCGTGGAGCAGCGAGGCCGTCGAGCACGATCCGGAGGACGACGACGAGTACGACGCGGACGCGTACGAGTACTACGACGCGGACGACGAGGAAGGCGAGGAAGGCGAGGAAGGCGAGGACAGCGAGGGCGGCGGGGCCGGCGGGCGGAAGTAGCCCGAGGACCGATCCGCAGGACGGCCCCGGCCGGCCGGTAACACCACCGGGGCCGGGGCCGGGAGCGCACGGGAACGGAGGGGCGACCGCGCGGACAGCCGCGCGCGGCGACCGGTCCGACCTGCGAGGACACCGTTTCCGGGCCGCGCGACGGCCCGGACCGGAACCGCGCCGGACCGATCGCGCGGATGCGGGAACCAAAGGCCGCCGGGGACGCGTCGATGAGTGGTGTTCCCCACATCCCGTGCGGATGTGGAACGGATCGCTACCGATCGGGGTTCTGGAACATTGACGGGGATCCGCGTCTGGCGGCGCCGTTACGGGGATTTTGGGGAATTGGCAACGATGGAGAAGCGTGTGATCACGGACAGCAAGCGGCGCAAGGGCCTGATGGCCGCGTCCGCCCTGCTCGGCGGCGTGCTGGTGCTCTCGGCGTGCAGCGGCGGCGACGATTCCAGTCCCTCCGCGAGCAGCTCCCAGAAGTCCCAGGCACAGGTCGACGAGGCCGCGGCCCAGGACGTGTCGGAGGCCCAGATATCGATCGAGCCCAAGAACGGCTCGACGAACGCCAGCATCAACAACGCGGCCAAGGTCACCGTCGCCAAGGGGACGCTGACCACCGTCACCATGACGACCGCCGCGGGCGACGACGTGGAGGGCACGCTCGCCGCGGACGGGAAGAGCTGGAAGCCCGCCGCGCAGCTGGAGCGCTCGACCACGTACAAGGTCAGCGCCTCGGCCAAGGACTCCAAGGGCCGTGAGGCCCACGAGAACGGCTCCTTCACGACCGTCTCGCCCGACGACAGCTTCATCGGGAACTTCACCCCCGAGGACGGTTCCACCGTCGGCGTCGGCATGCCGGTCTCGATCAACTTCAACAAGGCGATCACCGACAAGGCGGCCGTCCAGGCCGGTATCACCGTCACCTCCAGCAGCGGCCAGGAAGTCGTCGGCCACTGGTTCAATTCGCAGCGGCTCGACCTCCGCCCCGAGGACTACTGGACGGGCGGCTCCACCGTCACGCTGAAGCTCGCGCTGGACGGCGTCGAGGGCGCGGACGGCGTCTACGGAGTGCAGCAGAAGACGGTCACCTTCAAGGTGGGCCGCAACCAGGTCTCCACCGTCGACGCCAAGGCGCACACCATGACCGTCACCCAGGACGGGAAGACGATCAAGACGATCCCGATCTCCTCCGGTTCGCCCGACAACCCGACGTACAACGGCCAGATGGTGATCTCCGAGAAGTACAAGGAGACCCGCATGGACGGTGCCACGGTCGGCTTCACCGACGACGACGGCAAGGGCGAGTACGACATCAAGGACGTCCCGCACGCCATGCGCCTGTCGAACTCCGGCACCTTCGTGCACGGCAACTACTGGGGCGACCCCAGCATCTTCGGCTCGGCCAACACCAGCCACGGCTGCGTCGGTCTTCAGGACGTCAAGGGCGCCGGCGACGCCGACCAGCCCGCCGCCTGGTTCTACAACCACTCGCTCATCGGTGACGTCGTCATCGTCAAGAACTCCCCGGACAAGACGATCTCCCCGGACAACGGCCTCAACGGCTGGAACATGAGCTGGTCGGAGTGGACGGCCGGCTCGGCCGCCTGATCCCGGCGCTTCCCATCCCCCGTACGAGGGCGGTGGCACCCCGGTCCGCACGGACCGCCGGTGCCACCGCCCTCGGGCGTTTGCGGCACCCACGGGCGTTCTGGGCGGTTGCGCCCGGCGCCCAGGAGTTCCCGGCCCTGCAGGTTCTCATCCTCCTCTCATGATGGCCTTAACTCACCATCACGCCCGGTCCATAGGTTCGCGGCATGTTCTTCACCTACCTCCGGCGCGAGCTGCGCCGTCGCAGAAAGGCGGCGCTGGTCGTCGCCTCGGGGCTCGCCCTCGGCATTGCGCTGGTCATCGTCGTCAGCTCGGTCACCGCCGGGATGGGCAAGGCCCAGGACAAGGTCCTGGAATCGCTGTACGGCCTCGGCACGGACATGACCGTGACCAAGGCCGCCGCCGCCCAGGGCACCGCGGGCGCCCAGGAGCGCCCGAAGTTCAACTTCGACGCCAAGGACAGCGACGACGACGCGACGCAGTCCACCGACCGCGTCATGGTCCAGGGCTTCCAGACCCTGGCCGACTCCACCGTCACCAAGGTCGGGCAGCAGTCCGGCGTGGCGACCGCGGTCGGCGGACTGAGCCTGAACGTCCTCAAGGTCGACGGCCAGTTCAAGCGCGGCGAGTTCAAGCAGGACCAGTCGTCCGGCAGCGGCAACGCCGGCGGTCAGGGCGGCTACGGCGGCGGCCAGGGCGGCGGCGCCCCGCAGGGCCGCGTCGAGGGCGGCGGGGCCTCCTTCGACGTCAACTCCTTCACCGTGTACGGCACCGACGTCACGCACCAGGACCTCGGTCCGCTGACCTCCTCCGAGATCACCAAGGGCCGTACCTTCAAGTCCACCGAGACGAACGGCAAGGTCGCGATCGTCGACGCCTCCTACGCCAAGGAGAAGTCGCTCGCGGTCGACAAGACCGTCACCATCTCCGGCACCAAGTTCACGATCATCGGTGTCTCCACCGCGAGCAGCGGCGACGCCGCCGCGAACGTCTACATCCCGCTCCAGCAGGCCCAGACGCTCTCGGACTCCAAGGCCAAGGTCACCACGGTCTACGTGAAGGCCAAGGACTCGACGGCCATCGACAGCGTCAAGTCGACCATCCAGAAGAACATCTCGGGTACCACCGTCACCACCTCCGCCGACCTGGCCGACACGGTCTCCGGCTCCCTCTCCACCGCCTCCGACCTGGCCTCCAGCGTCGGCAAGTGGCTCTCCATCGTGGTCCTGATCGCCGCCTTCGTGGTGGCGGGCCTGCTCACCTCCTCGGCGGTCAGCCGCCGCGTCCGTGAGTTCGGCACCCTGAAGGCCCTGGGCTGGAAGAGCGGCCGGGTCACCCGGCAGGTCGTCGGCGAGGCGCTCGTCAACGGCCTCATGGGCGGTGTCCTCGGTATCGCCGTCGGCCTGGCCGGCGCGTACATCGTCACCGCGATCAGCCCCACCCTCACCGCGGAGCTCGGCTCCGGCGGCGGTGGCGGCGGCGGTGGCGGTGGCGGCTTCGGCGGCGGGATGGGCGGTCCCGGCCGTCAGTCCGCCGCGAAGACCCTGGACATCGCGCTGACCGCGCCGGTCTCCGTCTCCACCATCGTGATCGCTGTCGTACTGGCCGTGGCGGGCGGGCTCATCGCCGGCGCGTTCGGCGGCTGGCGCGCCTCCCGGCTGCGCCCGGCCGACGCCCTGCGCCGCGTCGAGTAGTCACCGGCTCCACGACCTCATCTTCCGTACGTACAGCAGGAGTCCACACATGTACCAGCTCAGAGGCGTCACCAAGCGCTACATGCGCGGTAAGACCAAGGTCGACGCGCTCGCCGGTGTCGACCTGACCATCGAGGACGGTGGGCGGCTCGTCATCCAGGGCCCCACCGGTGGCGGCAAGTCCACCCTCCTCCAGATGCTCGGCGGTCTCGACCGGCCGACCGAGGGCACCATCGAGCTCGACGGTGTCGACCTCGCCAAGCTCTCCGAGGCCAAGCTCACCAAGGTCCGGGCCGAGTCCATCGGCTTCGTGTTCCAGAGCTTCAACCTGATCCCGACGCTCACCGCCGCCGAGAACGTCGAGACCGCCCTGGTCCCGCTCGGCATCGGTGCCAAGATCCGGCGCGAGCGGGCCATCGAGGCGCTGGAGTCGGTCGGCCTCGGCGACCGCCCCAGCCACCTGCCGAGCGAGATGTCCGGTGGGCAGCAGCAGCGCGTCGCCATCGCCCGCGCGCTGGTCAAGAAGCCCAAGGTGCTCCTCGCCGACGAGCCGACAGGCAACCTCGACGAGTCCATGCGCGACGAGATCATGACGCTGCTCGAAGGGCTCTGGAAGGAGCTGGGGCTGACCTTCGTCATGGTCACCCACGACAGCGCCCTCGCCCGCAAGGCCCCGCGCCTCGCCACCATCCGCAAGGGCAAGGTCACCGTCACGGAGAACGCCTCCGCCTGACCCGGTCCGTCGCGCCCGCGCGACCGAACGCGCCGACCGAACGCGCCGACCGCCCCGCCGGGGTAGGAACGAGCGGTACGCGCCCGGCAGCCGGTAACCCAAGTCCTCCTCGGCGCCCAGGATCTGCGTCTCGGACACCGCGACGGCACCCTTGGGCA
>NZ_JBSFVR010000172.1:0-15403 GCF_053592415.1 Streptomyces sp. NPDC002690
ATCGAAGGAGAACCGGAATTCCTCGACGGGCGTCATGGAGGCCATGCCCGGCCTTCGCCGTTCGTCCGTCCGGCCGTTCGGCCGGCCGGGGTCAGGTTCTCTGCTTGCCGTGCCCTCGGATCGACTGCCAGACGACATCGCCGACACCGACCACCGCCACCGCGCCGATCAACTGGAGCACGTGCCGGATCCAGTCGATGCCCTTGGTGTCCTCGACGCCGATCCAGGCCGCCACGGCGTTACCGAGGATGCTGCCGATGATGCCGAACACGGTCGTCAGCCACAGGGGGATGTCCTGCTTGCCCGGCAGGATCGCCTTCGCGATCAGCCCCAGCACCAGGCCCACGATGATCGCCCACAACCAGCTCATACCGCCTCCTCGAACTGCGCGTCATGCGCATATGCGCTCAAGTCTCGTGCGCGGGGACTTGTGGCGCATGTCGGGCGCTTCCGTCCGGGCGGAACGCGCGGCTCGGAAGATGCGCGGCCGGCCCACCCGGTCTCGTTCGTGGAGCGTGCCGGGCGTACCGTGAGAGCGGTCCGGTCCGAGGTGTCCGGCACAGCGAGCGGGCGGTGGGAACTTGATGGGCAAGCGCGACGACGCGGAGGTCTTCCGGATCACGGGGGCCAGGCAGGGGCTGGCCGACGACGTGCGAGGCCGGCAGCGGCGGTACGTGATCTCGATGTCCGTGCGGACGGTGTCGGTGATCCTCGCCGCGGTCCTCTGGAACGTCGAGCGGCACATCTCCATGGTCGCGCTGGCTCTGGGCCTGTTGCTGCCGTACGTGGCGGTGGTCGTCGCCAACGCGGGCCGGGAGAACGCCCCTTCACTGCCGTCCACCTTCGTGCCCGCTCCCGTGCGGCCGGCCCTGAAGCCGGGGTCCGGGACGGAAACCGGTGCGGGGAGCCACTCCGGTACGGGTGCGGAGAGCACCTTCGGCACCGACGGTCGCACCCGGTATCCGCACGAGCACGGATGACCGCCGCTGTCACGCGAAGCTCAAGAAAACCTCAGATCAATCATGGAGTTCGGGTGCACCGCGACTGGGTGTGCGTGACATACTCCTTCATACGCTCCGCATCCCCCGTCGGAGCGAGAGACCGACGCCGAGCAGCTCCCCCCGTGGCTGCTCGGCGTCGTTTTTTCTCGCCCTCCGGACGCCCGCGGAGAGCGCCGCACCGGCTGTTTTAGGGTGGAGGCCGTGAACTTCCCCCTGACTTCCGCCGAGAGCGACACCGGTGCCCCCGTCTGCTCCGCCAAGGGCTGCCGCGCGGGCGCGGTATGGGTGCTCGCCTGGAACAACCCCAAGCTGCACACCCCGGAGCGCCGCAAGACCTGGCTCGCCTGCGAGGAGCACCGCGAGCACCTGTCGCAGTTCCTGGGCGTACGCGGTTTCCTGAAGGACGTCGTGCCGCTGGCCGACTGGGAGGCCCCGGCGGGGGGCTGAACGCCCGCAGGGCCTTTGGCCCCGTCCCCCCCGTACGCCGGTCAGCCGTCGGTCCACGGCACCGGCCGGTCAGCCGCCGATCGACGACATCGGCCGGTCGGGCTGGAGGAAGGACGGGTCGTCCAGGCCCGATCCCGCTTTCTTGCCCCACATGGCGACGCGCCAGAGCCGGGCGATCTCCTCGTCCGCCGCACCGGAACGCAGCGCGGTCCGCAGGTCGGTCTCCTCACGGGCGAAGAGGCAGTTGCGGACCTGTCCGTCGGCGGTGAGCCGGGTGCGGTCGCAGGCCCGGCAGAACGGGCGGGTCACCGAGGCGATGACCCCGACGCGGTGCGGGCCGCCGTCCACGGTCCAGCGTTCGGCGGGGGCGGAGCCGCGTGCCCCGTCGTCCTCGGCGGTGAGCGTGAAGCGGGTGCGCAGCGAGGCGAGGATGTCACCCGCGGTGATCAGGCCGTCGCGCTTCCAGCCGTGCTGGGCGTCCAGCGGCATCTGCTCGATGAAGCGGAGTTCGTAGCCGTGGTCGACGGCCCAGGCGAGGAGTTCGGGGGCCTCGTCGTCGTTGAGTCCGGGCATGAGCACGGAGTTGACCTTGACGGGGGTGAGGCCCGCCTCGTGCGCGGCGGTGAGTCCGTCCAGCACGTCCCGGTGGCGGTCGCGGCGGGTCAGCGTCTTGAAGACGTCGGGCCGCAGGGTGTCCAGGGAGACGTTGACCCGGTCGAGCCCGGCCGCCTTGAGGGCGGCGGCGGTGCGCCCCAGCCCGATGCCGTTGGTGGTGAGGGACATCCGGGGGCGGGGGGTCAGGGCGGCGCACTGCTCGACGATGCCCACCAGGCCGGGGCGGAGCAGGGGCTCGCCGCCGGTGAACCGCACCTCGGTGACGCCGAGCAGCTCGACGCTGATCCGTACGAGCCGGACGATCTCCTCGTCGCTGAGCAGCTCGCTCTTGCCGAGCCACTGGAGTCCCTCTTCGGGCATGCAGTAGGTGCAGCGGAGATTGCATTTGTCGGTCAGGGAGACACGCAGGTCGGTGGCGACCCGGTCGTAGGTGTCGATGAGCATGTGCGCCCCTCCCCCGATGGCTGTCATGGCTTCGTTGTGGGTCGGTCCTGACCCTTCACTCTTCGAGACTACGCGAGCCGGGCGGCGGGCCCCGCGCACGGTGGCCGCACGACCGCGCCGGTCACGTCGTGAGGACTCTACGACGTGACCGGCGCGGGACGGCGTTCCACATTCGTACGCTTGTGTGAACTTCCGTGCTCAGTGCGCGGCGACACCGGTGAGGGACTTGACCTCCAGCTCGGCGTACTTGCCCTTGTCGGGCTCTTCCTTGGAGAGCAGGGAGCCCACCAGGCCGAGCAGGAAGCCCAGCGGGATGGAGATCAGGCCGGGGTTCTCCAGCGGGAACCAGGCGAAGTCGACGTCCGGGAACATCGAGGACGGCTTGGAGGAGACGACCGGCGAGAAGAGCACCAGCAGGACGGAGGAGGCGAGCCCGCCGTAGATGGACCAGAGGGCGCCCTGGGTGGTGAACCGCTTCCAGAAGAGGCTGTAGAGGATCGTCGGCAGGTTGGCGGAGGCGGCTACGGCGAAGGCCAGGGCGACCAGTCCGGCCACGTTGAGGTCACGGGCCATGGCGCCGAGGCCGATGGAGACGATGCCGATGGCGACGGTGGCCCACTTGGCGGCGCGGACCTCCTCCTTCTCCGTCGCCTTCCCCTTGCGGATGACGTTGGCGTAGATGTCGTGGGCGAAGGACGAGGAGGACGCCAGGGTGAGTCCGGCGACCACGGCGAGGATGGTGGCGAAGGCGACGGCGGAGATCACCGCGAGGAGTACGGCGCCGCCGGTGGATCCCGCGCCTCCGCCGATCTCCAGGGCGGCCAGCGGGGCCGCGGTGTTGCCCGCCTTGTTCGAGGCGACGATGTCGTCCGGCTTGAGCAGCGCCGCGGCACCGAAGCCGAGCACGATCGTCATCAGGTAGAAGGCGCCGATGATGCCGATGGCCCAGTTGACGGACTTACGGGCCGCCTTGGCGGTGGGCACGGTGTAGAAGCGGATCAGGATGTGCGGCAGTCCGGCGGTCCCGAGGACGAGGGCGATGCCGAGGGAGAGGAAGTCCAGCTTCGAGGTGCCGGTGGCGCCGTACTTCAGGCCGGGCTCCAGGAAGGCGTGGCCCTTTCCGCTGTTGGTGGCGGCGGTGCCCAGCAGGTCCGAGATGTTGAAGTGGAACTTCAGCAGGATCAGGAAGGTGATCAGCAGGGTGCCCGCGATGAGCAGGACGGCCTTGACCATCTGCACCCAGGTGGTGCCCTTCATGCCGCCGATGGTGACGTACACGATCATGAGCAGGCCGACCAGGGCGACGATGGCGATCTTCCCGCCGTCGCTGGTGATGCCGAGCAGCAGCGAGACGAGCACACCGGCGCCGGCCATCTGGGCGAGCAGGTAGAAGATCGACACGACGATGGTGGAGGCGCCCGCGGCGGTACGTACGGGGCGCTGGCGCATGCGGTAGGCGAGGACGTCGCCCATCGTGTAGCGGCCGGAGTTGCGCAGGGGTTCGGCGACCAGGAGCAGGGCGACGAGCCAGGCGACGAGGAAGCCGATGGAGTAGAGGAAGCCGTCGTAGCCGAAGAGCGCGATGGCTCCGGCGATGCCGAGGAAGGACGCGGCGGACATGTAGTCGCCGGAGACGGCGAGTCCGTTCTGGAAGCCGGTGAACTGGCGTCCGCCCGCGTAGAAGTCGGCGGCGCTCTTGGTCTGGCGGCCGGCCCACACGGTGATGCAGAGGGTCGCGACGACGAAGACCGCGAAGAGGGTGATGATCAGCGTCCGGTGGTCGCTCGCACCTTCGGCGGCGAGCTGGACGGCGGGGTGCGCGACCTGGGCGGCGCTCATGCGTCGGCCTCCATACGGGACTTGATGGCCGCCGCCTTCGGGTCGAGCTTGGTGGCGGCGTGGCGGGAGTAGAACCACGCGATGAGGAAGGTCGTGGCGAACTGGGCGAGCCCGAGGACGAGCGCGACGTTGATGTTGCCGACGATCTTGGTGCCCATGAAGTCGCCCGCGTAGTTGCAGAGCAGGACGTAGAGCAGGTACCAGGTGACGAAGGCCACGGTCAGCGGGAAGGCGAACGACCGGTGCGACCGGCGCAGTTCGGCGAACTCCGCGCTCTCCTGCACCTCAAGGTAGGCCTCGGTGGTGGGCTCGGCGGGACGGGCGTCCGTACCGCCCTCGGGCGGCGGTGCATCGGTAGCCACGGATTCTCCTCGCGACGCGGGTGCGGTGATGGGGGACGTGATCGGTCTCATGGGGAACCTCACTGGATCGGTCGTGCGACTCCCCTGACAACGGCACGTGCGGCACGACGAAGCGGTTCATCACCTCTTTCGGCCGCCGGGGTGACGGGAAACCAGCCCGAACGGCCCTCGGAGATCACCCTTCGAACTCGTTTGCCTCAATTCATTGATGCGCGGCAATGATCGACGCTAGTTTCACTGGTCATGTACCCGACCAGACACGCAAGGTGTCCGGCCGGCTGATACGGATGATGTGGAGAACCCATGGCTCATCTGGCATCCAGGCGCGTACGTTCACTCGCGCTGCCCGTAGGACTCGCGCTCACCGCTTCCCTCGGCTTCCTGCCGGCCACCACCGCCTCGGCCGCACCGGCCCCGGCCGTGTCGCTGGACGGCCCGAAGCTCAGTTACGTCGTGAACACCGAAGGCAGTCACAAGACGGTCGAGCAGGTCGAGAAGGCCGTCGCGAAGGCCGGCGGCACGATCGTCGTCGCGTACGACCAGATCGGCGTCCTCGTCGTCCACTCGCAGAACCCGTCGTTCGCTCAGACCATCCGCGCGGTGCGCGGGGTCGAGTCGGCCGGCGCCACCCGCACCAACCCGATCGTCCCGCAGTCGACCACCGACGTCGGTGCGGCGGCCCAGCCGCTCACGGCGACGGAGGCGGCCGGTGCGGCCGCGGACGCGACCACCGCCCAGGACCCGCTGGAGCCGTTGCAGTGGGACCTGCCCGCCATGAAGGCGGACAAGGCGCACGAGATCACCCTCGGCAGCAGGAACGTCACGGCAGCCGTGATCGACACCGGCGTCGACGACACCCACCCCGACCTGGCGCCCAACTTCGACGCGGCGGCCTCCGCCAACTGCGTCTCCGGCGCCCCCGACACCACGCCGGGGTCCTGGCGCCCCGCCGCGGGCGAGAGCGACCACGGCACCCACGTCGCCGGCACCATCGCCGCGGCGAAGAACGGCATCGGCGTCACGGGCGTCGCCCCGGGCGTGAAGGTCGCCGGCATCAAGGTCGCGACCTCGGACGGGTTCTTCTACACGGAGGCCGTCGTCTGCGGCTTCGTCTGGGCCGCCGAGCACGGCGTCGACGTGACGAACAACAGCTATTACACCGACCCTTGGCTCTACAACTGCAAGAACGACCCCGACCAGGGCGCCCTGGTCGAGGCGCTCGGCCGGGCCACCCGTTACGCGGAGAGCAAGGGTGTCGTGAACGTCGCGGCGGCCGGCAACTCCGCCGAGGATCTGGCGGCCAAGTCGATCGAGGACTCGACGAGCCCCAACGACACCGTGACCGAGGACCGGGTCATCGACCCGCGCACCTGCCTCGACATCCCGTCGATGCTGCCGGGTGTGGTGACCGTCTCCGCCACGGGCGCGAAGGGCCTCAAGGCGTCGTACTCGAACTACGGCTACGGAGTGATCGACGTGGCCGCTCCGGGCGGTGACTCGACGATCTATCAGAAGCCCGAGGCCCCGGCGACCAGCGGTCTCATCCTCTCGACGCTGCCGGGCGGCCAGTACGGCTACAAGGCCGGTACCTCGATGGCGACCCCGCACGTCGTGGGTGTCGTGGCCCTGATCGAGTCGAAGCACCCGCACGCCTCTCCCGCCGCGGTCAAGGCGCTGCTGGCCCTGGAGGCCGACGCCACCGCGTGCGGAGCCCCGTACGACATCGACAGCGACGGCACCGTCGACGCGGTCTGCAAGGGCGGCAAGGCGTACAACGGCTTCTACGGAGCCGGGAACGTGGACGCGCTGGACGCGGTCCGCTTCTGAAGGCTGTTCCGCACAGAACCGGGAGGGCCCGGGAAGCATCGCGACATCGCTTCCCGGGCCCTCCCGGCGTTCCGCCGGACACCGGCTACGGCTTGACGAGCACCTTCAGCGCGGTGCGCTCGTCCATCGCCTTGTAGCCGGCGGGCACCTCGTCCAGGCCGACCGCCAGGTCGAAGACGGGCGACGGGTCGATGGTGCCGTCCAGCACGTCGGGGAGAAGCTCGGGAATGTACGCGCGCACCGGCGCGACACCGCCGCGCAGGGCGACGTTGCGGTTGAACATGTCGCCGAGGTCCAGGCCGGTGCCACTGCCGTGCGGGACGCCGACGAAGCCGACGGCCCCGCCGTCGCGGGCGATCCCGAAGGCGGTCCGCATGGACTGCTCGGTGCCGACGGCCTCGATGACGCTGTGCGCGCCCGCGCCGCCGGTCAGCTCGCGCACCGCGGCCACGGCCTCCTCGCCGCGTGCCGCGACGACGTCGGTGGCACCGAAGGCGCGGGCGATGTCGGTACGGGCGGTGTGGCGGCCCAGTGCGATGATCCGGTCGGCGCCGAGGCGCTTGGCGGCCATGACGCCGCAGAGGCCGACCGCGCCGTCACCGACGACCGCGACGGTTGCACCGGGCTTCACCCCGGCGCCCACGGCTGCGTGGTGGCCGGTGCCCAGCACGTCGGAGAGGGCCAGCAGCGCGGTGAGCAGCCGGTCGTCCGAGGCGGCCTCGGCGGGAAGCTTGACGAGGGTGCCATCGGCGAAGGGGACCCGGACGGCCTCGCCCTGGCCGCCGTCGGAGCCCTCGGAACCCCAGAACCCGCCCTGCGGGCAGGAGGTGTGGAGGCCGTCGGCGCAGTAGGCGCAAGTGCCGTCCGACCAGACGAAGGGTGCGACGACGAGGTCGCCGGCCCGGAAGCCGGTGACGTCGGAGCCGGCCTGCTCGACGACGCCGAGGAACTCGTGGCCTATGCGCTGGCCGGGCTTGCGGGCGGACTCGCCGCGGTAGGCCCACAGGTCGCTGCCGCAGATGCAGGCGCGCAGCACCCGCACCACCGCGTCGGTGGGCTGCTGGACGACCGGGTCCGGCACTTCCTCCACCCGGATGTCGTGCGGGGCATGGATGACGGTGGCGCGCATGTGGGGGTCCTTGCTGGTTTCAGGCGGTTTCAACCTTTCCACGGTACGCCCCCGCCGCCATGAGCCCCCGTACACCCCCGGGGCCGCCTCCGACCAGCGCTCCGGTGGTGAGCAGGAGCTGGGCGGCGATGTAGGTGAGCATGACGAGGAAGTCGTGGGCGGGCGGCTGCGGCCAGTCGGCGACCCCGGTGGCGATCAGCGAGTCGGAGAGCAGGAAGAGCGCCCCGCCGGCGGCGGCGTACCGGCCGAGGAGGCCGGAGCGCCAGGCCATGGTGGCGAGCAGCAGGCTGTACCCGGTCATCGGCAGGCGCATCCCGGCCGGCAGATCGCCCCACATCACCACCAGGAAGGCGGTGAGCAGGGCCGCGTAGGCGCAGCCCGCAGCCCATGAGGCCCGGGCGCGGCCGAAGAGCCCGAGATAACAGAGGTGGCCGGCGGCGAAGGAGCCCATGCCGATGAGGAAGGCGGTGTCGTGGTCCACCATCAGGGCCACGTCGCCGCCCCATCCGAAGAGCAGCGCGGCGATCAGCCACCGGGGCCCGCCCCGGACGGCGGCGTACGCGGCGAGCACCGGCATCAGCAGCGGCTTGGCGAGGAGGTGGGCGGTGTCCGCCCCGGCCAGCAGCCCGCCCAGGTCGGCGGCGGACAGCGCGAGGTACCCGGCGAGCAGCAGCGGTGCCGCCCTGGCCGTCCGGGCGGGGCGCGTCCCCCTCGCGGGCGCGTCCCAGGCGCGGCCGGTCATCCGGTGGTCCCGGCGACCGGAGGGTGCTGCGGGGCCGCGGCGGTCGTGGGTGCGGTGGCGGAGGCTGCGGCGGGCTGCCAGCCGGGGCCCCGGAAGACCCGTCCGGCGCGCTCGCTCCAGCTCGTCGCCGCCCGGACGTCCCGGGCTATCGCCGCGTACTCGTGGGTGGCGACGCGCAGCGGGTTGTGGGTGGCGATGTTCTTGGTGAGGCCGTAGACGGGCCGTTCCCTCTCCTCGGTGAACGATCCGAAGGCCCGGTCCCAGAGGATCAGGATGCCGCCGAAGTTCCGGTCCAGGTAGCCGCCCTGGGAGGCGTGGTGCACCCGGTGGTGGGAGGGCGTGTTGAGGACGTACTCGAAGGGGCGGGGGAGTTTCCCGACGCGTTCGGTGTGCACCCAGAACTGGTAGACGAGGTTGGCCGACTGGCAGAAGGCGAGCGCGGCGGGGTGCACCCCGCAGGCGACCATCGGCAGGTAGAACGGCCAGACGGTGGCGGAGGTCCAGGGCTGGCGCAGTGCGGTGGTGAGGTTGAACTTCCGGCTGGAGTGGTGGACCACGTGGCAGGCCCAGAGCAGGCGGATGACGTGGTGGCCGCGGTGGGACCAGTAGTAGAGGAAGTCCTGGGCGAGCAGCATCAGCAGGACCGTCCACCACAGGACGGGGACCCGCAGCGGGGTGAGTTCGTACACCGCCGTGTAGAGGGCCACGATCGGGATCTTCCACAGCAGGTCGAAGCCGAGCGAGCCGAGCCCCATGGTGACGCTGGTCGCCGCGTCCCTGGTGTCGTAGCCGGCGGCGTCCTCGTCCGGGTGGAAGCGGTAGCTGATCATCTCGACGAGGGTGAGCAGGACGAAGGCCGGCAGGGACCACAGCACGACATCGGGCAGGTTCGGCTCCATGCGATGAACCGTAGGGCTGCCACGGGGTGGCGGAACAGACGTGGTTACCACCAAGTAAGGGGGACCCGACACCCCTGTTGTTTGGTGAGTTCCACCAACAGGGTTCACACCCCGGCCATCCCCAGCAGCGTTCCCGCCGCGTAGGTGACGCCCATCGCCACCGCTCCCCCGCCGGCGTTGCGCAGCACCGCCGGGGCCACCGGGGCGTCCCCGAGGCGGGCGCTCCACCAGCCGGTGGCCGTGAGGGCGACGAGCACCGAGGCCACGGTCACCAGCAGCCGGTACGAGGAGGGCGGCAGCACGATCGCGAGCAGCGGCAGCAGCGCGCCCGCCGTGAACGCGAGGAAGCTGGCGCCCGCCGCGTGCCAGGGGTTGGTGAGCTCGTCGGGGTCGATGCCGAGTTCGACCTCCGCGTGGGCGCGCAGCGCGTCGCGGTCGGTGAGCTGGAGGGCTGCCTCGCGGGCGACCTCGCGGCTGAGGCCCTTGCCCTCCAGCAGGTCGGTCAGCTCGGCGAGTTCCGCCTCGGGTTCATCGCGGAGTTCGCGGCGTTCGGTGGCGAGGGCGGCCTTCTCGGAGTCGCGCTGGGTGGAGACGGAGACGTACTCCCCGGCGGCCATGGACATCGATCCCGCCAGCAGTCCGGCGAGCCCCGCCGTGAGCAGCGCGTTCCGGTCGCCTGTGGCACCCGCCACACCGACGACGAGGCCGGCCGTGGAGACCACGCCGTCGTTGGCTCCGAGGACGGCGGCCCGCAGCCAGTTCAACCGGGTTCCGAGGGCCCCGTCGTGGGGCTCGTCGTGCTGCGGGGCGCCTTGGGTGTCCGTCACCCGCGGATCGTCTCACCGCACGGGGGACGAACGGGAGGACCCCTACCGCATCGGCGTCCGGAAGGCGGCCGAATAGGGGACTGTCGGTCTCGGCCCGTATTCTCTGTGACCATGCTCGACGACCGTCAGACCGCAGCGCCGTGGCCGGCCGCGTATCCCCAGGGATACGCGGTCGTCGACGTGGAGACCACCGGACTCGCCCGCGACGACCGGATAGTGTCCGCCGCCGTCTACCGCCTGGACGCCCGGGGCGAGATCGAGGACCACTGGTACACGCTGGTGAACCCGGAGCGCGACCCGGGGCCGGTGTGGATCCACGGCCTGACCACCGAGGTGCTCGAAGGCGCCCCGCTCTTCGCGGAGATCGCCGGGCAGCTCTCGGAGTACCTCACCGGCCGGGTGCTGGTCGCCCACAACGCCGCGTTCGACTGGTCGATGATCGCCCGCGAGTACGCGCGCGCCTCCGTGGTCGCCCCGGTCGAGCAGCGGCTCTGCACCATCGCGCTCGCCAAGGAGCTGCGGCTGCCGCTGCCCAACCACAAGTTGTCGTCGCTGGCCTCGCACTTCGGGGTCGTCCAGGAGCAGGCGCACCACGCGCTGGACGACGCGCGGGTGCTGGCCGAGGCGTTCCGGCCGAGCCTGCGGGCGGCGGCGCGGGACGGGGTGCGGCTGCCGCTGCTGGAGTGCCGGCCGCTGACCGAGTGGTCGGACTCGCCGGTGCGGCCGAAGATCGGCCACCAGCCGTCGTACGGGCAGAACAGCTGGCGCCCCTCGCGGAAGCGGGCCGCCTGCCCGTACCCCAATCCGGGGCGGTACAGCGCGGACCAGCCGTTGAAGCAGGGCATGCGGGTGGCGTTCTCCGGGGACACCTCGGTCGACCGTGAGCTGCTGGAGGACCGCGCGGTGGAGGCCGGACTGCACATCGCGACGAGTGTGTCGCGCCTCACCAGCCTGCTGGTGACCAACGATCCGGACTCCGCGACCTCGAAGACGGTCAAGGCGAAGTCGTTCGGTACGCCGGTGGTGGACGAGGCGGCCTTCACCCATCTGCTGCGGGACGTGGCACCGGCCGCACCACCGGCATAGGAGTGAACCGGCGGCGACTCGCCCGGTCGCCGCTCGCCCGCCGCTCGCCCGCGTCCCACCCTGTGGCGCATGGCACGTTGTGAGGTTTGCGGAAACGACTACGGGATGTCCTTCGAGGTGCACGCGCAGGGCGCGGTGCACGTCTTCGACTGCTTCGCCTGCGCCATCCACCGCATGGCGCCGATCTGTGAGCACTGCCGTGTGCAGGTGATCGGGCAGGGCGTCGAGGTGGACGGGCACTGGTTCTGCGGCGGTCACTGCGCCCGCGCCGAGGGGAAGGCGGGCATCGTGGACAAAGTGTGACGGGTCCGTCGGACCACCCCACCGTGACGCACCCCATGACCCCGGTTGTACGGTCATGGGGTGTACCGCTTCCTGTTGACCCGGCAGTGGGTGCTCGTCACCCTCCTCGTCCTCGTCCTGATCCCGACCATGGTCGAGCTGGGCTTCTGGCAGCTGCACCGCCATCAGCACAAGGTCGCGCAGAACGCCCTGATCGCACGGAACCTCTCGGCCGATCCGGAGCCCGTCCAGCGGCTCACGTCGCCCGGCCACACCGTGCCCCGCGCGGACTACTGGCGCACGGTCAGCGCCCGGGGCACCTTCGACACCGCCCACGAGGTCGTGGTGCGCCGCCGCACGTCCGACGACGGCCGGATCGGGGTGCACGTCCTCACCCCGCTGAACCTCGACGGCGGCGGCACCGTCATGGTGAACCGCGGCTGGGTCGAGTCCGCCGCCGACCAGGCGGCCTTCCCCGACGTACCGGCCGCCCCCAAGGGCGATGTCACCGTCACCGGACGGCTGATGGCGGACGAGACGACGGGCACCAGCGGCATCAAGGACCTCAAAGGGCTACCGGACCGCCAGGTCATGCTGATCAACAGCGCTCAGCAGTCGGCGCTGCTCTCCCGTCCGGTCCTCGGGGGCTACATCGAGATGACCGCGCCCGCGGCGGCGGGGAACTCGCCCGAGCAGATCGCCACCCCCGACCACGATTCGATCGGCCCCCACATGGCGTACGCCGTGCAGTGGTGGCTGTTCGCGGCCGGTGTGCCGGTCGGCTGGACCGTGCTGGTACGCCGTGAGAAGCGCGACCGGGCCGAGGCGGCGGCGCAGGCCGCCGCGGAGAGCGCGGCGGGCGCCGGGGAGCCGGAGCCCGCCCGCGTGTAGGGAAACCTCGGCACGCGGCCACGCGTCCACCCGGACGGCCCCGCCCCGCCGGCATCCCGCCTGCTTAGCAACGGCCCCATTCGGGAAAACGCAACTGCGTGACTCAACGTATCGAGGACTACGCCCTCATCGGCGATCTCCAGACGGCCGCCCTCGTCGGCAGAAACGGTTCCGTCGACTGGCTCTGCCTGCCCCGCTTCGACTCGGGCGCCTGCTTCGCGGCGCTGCTGGGCGACGAGGACAACGGACACTGGCGGATCGCGCCCGAGGGCACCGCGGCATCCGACACCTGCACCCGTCGCGGCTACGCCGACGAATCCCTCGTCCTGGAGACCTACTGGGAGACCCCCACCGGCACGGTGAAGGTCAGCGACTTCATGCCGCAGCGCGACAAGTCGCCCGACCTGATGCGGATCGTCGAGGGGATCAGCGGGAGCGTCAAGATGAGTTCGGTGCTGCGGCTGCGCTTCGACTTCGGGTCCATCGTGCCCTGGATGCGCCGGTCGCACGGACACCGGGTGGCGGTCGCCGGGCCGGACTCGGTCTGGCTGCGCAGCGACCCGCCGGTCAAGACGTGGGGGCAGCAGTTCAGCACCTGCTCCTCCTTCACGGTCGCCGAGGGCGAGCAGGTGGCCTTCGTCCTGACCTGGCATCCCTCGCACTCGCCGCGCCCCAAGCTGATCGACCCGTACAAGGCGTTGAAGCACACCTTGAAGGACTGGGCGAAGTGGTCGGCGACCTGCACCTATCAGGGGAAGTACCGGGACGCGGTGCTCCGGTCGCTGATCACGCTGAAGGCACTGACGTACCGGCCGACCGGCGGGATCGTGGCGGCCCCGACCACCTCGCTGCCCGAGGAGATCGGCGGTGTACGGAACTGGGACTACCGCTACTGCTGGCTGCGGGACGCCACCTTGACCCTCGGCGCTCTCCTGGCGGCCGGCTATCTCGACGAGGCGGCGGCCTGGCGGGACTGGCTGCTGCGCGCCGTCGCCGGCGACCCGGCCGACCTCCAGATCATGTACGGGCTGGCGGGTGAGCGCCGGCTGCCCGAGACGGAGCTGCCCTGGCTGTCCGGGTACGAGAACTCCCGGCCGGTCCGCACCGGCAACGCGGCGGTCCGTCAGCTCCAGCTCGACGTGTACGGAGAGGTCATCGACGCACTCCGCCTCGCCCGGGACGCGGGCCTGAGCGACAAGCCGCACGCCTGGAACCTCCAGCTCAGTCTGCTCGGCTTCCTGGAGTCCACCTGGCGCGAGCCCGACGAGGGCCTGTGGGAGATCCGGGGCGAGCGGCAGCACTTCGTCCACTCGAAGGTGATGGCCTGGGTCGCGGCGGACCGGGCGGTGGCCTCACTGGAGTCCGACCCCTCCCTGCCGGGCGACCCGGACCGCTGGCGCGCGATGCGCGACGCGGTGCACGCCGAGGTGTGCGAGAAGGGGTACGACCCCGTACGGAACACCTTCACCCAGTCGTACGGGTCGAAGGCGCTGGACGCGGCGACGCTGCTCATGGTCCGCACGGGTTTCCTGCCGCCGGACGACCCGCGGATCGTCGGCACGGTCGACGCGATCCGCGCGGAACTGGGCAGCGACGGCCTGGTCCGCCGCTACAGCACCGAGGAGGCGTCGGTGGACGGGCTGCCGGGCGAGGAGGGCGCCTTCATCGTCTGCACGTTCTGGCTCGCGGACGCGCTGCTGCGGACCGGACGGCCCGCCGAGGCGGAGGAGCTCTTCGAGCGGCTGCTGGAGCTGCGCAACGACGTGGGCCTGCTGGCCGAGGAGTACGACACGGTGACGGGCCGCCAGCTGGGGAACTACCCGCAGGCGTTCAGCCACATCGGGCTGGTGAACACGGCGGTGGCCCTCGCCGGGGACGAGGCGGCAGGATAGGGCCATGGATCTTGGACTGAAGGACCGCGTCTACGTCGTCACCGGGGCCAGCCGGGGGCTCGGCAACGCCGCGGCGACCGCTCTGGCGGCGGACGGCGCGAAGGTGCTCATCACCGGTCGGGACGAGAAGAGCATCACGGCCGCCGCCGCCGCGCTCGGCCCCGACGCCCTCGGCGTCGCGGCCGACAACGGCGACCCGACCGCCGCCCGGACGCTGCTGAACGCGGCGAAGGAACGGTTCGGGCGGCTCGACGGCGTGCTGATCAGCGTCGGCGGGCCGCCGCCGGGTTCCGCCGCCGACAACACCGACGAACAGTGGCAGTCGGCCTTCGAGTCGGTCTTCCTCGGCGCGGTGCGTCTGGCCCGCGCGGCGGCGGGGGAACTCGGCGAGGGCGGGGTCATCGGCTTCGTGCTGTCCGGGTCGGTCCACGAGCCGATCCCCGGTCTGACCATCTCCAACGGGCTGCGCCCCGGGCTGGCCGGTTTCGCCAAGTCCCTGGCGGCGGACCTCGGGCCGCGCGGCATCCGGGTGATCGGTCTGCTGCCCTCCCGCATCGACACCGACCGGGTGCGGGAGCTCGACGCGCTCTCCGGCGACGCGGACGCGGCCCGCACCGCGAGCGAGGCCCGCATCCCGCTGCGCCGGTACGGCACGCCCGAGGAGTTCGGGAAGACCGCGGCCTTCCTGCTCTCCCCCGCGGCGTCCTACCTCACCGGCATCATGCTGCCGGTGGACGGCGGTGCCCGGCACGGGTTCTGAGGAACCCGGAGTCCTGTCAGGTGACGCGTTCCGCGCGGTGCTTGACGGCCTTCAGCAGCACCTCGGCCGGCAGCTTCTCCAGTCCGGCCGAGGCACGGGCGTGGGCCAGCGCCTCGTCGGACAGGCCGCGGAGCGCTTCCGCCGGGACCGCGTGCGGTTCCAGCCGCATGCGGACCCGGGCGTGCGGAGCGGTCCGTCGGCCGGTCAGCGTGACCTGGGCACGGGCGACTCCGTCGAGGCCGCCCGCCTCCGCGGCGAGCACGCCCTCCAGGGCCCGGCCCCGAAGCAGCGCGCCCTCGCCGTCGCCGCTGTCGACCAGCACCTCGGCGAGCCGGGCCCGCCGCAGTTGCGCGAGCAGCC
>NZ_JBSFVR010000173.1:0-15398 GCF_053592415.1 Streptomyces sp. NPDC002690
AGCTCCACGCTGATCGAGCCCATGCCACCGAGGGAGTACGCGGAGATCCTCGGCTGGCCCGCGGTCTTCGAGGCGACCGCGCACCGCGTCAGGGTACGCCCCGATCCCGCACGTCGGCGCCCTCGGCGCCCTCGGCGCCGGGAGCGGGGGGAGCGCCGGTAGCGCGGGGAGCGCCGGGAGCGTCGGGTACGTCTCCCCGACCGCCACTCTCCGGCCTGAACCAGTCGCGCGGGGCCGCGATCGCCGCCAGCCGACTGCGGAGCTCGGCACAACGCGCTAAGGCGCGGCCGTGATCGTCCTGGGCCCAGGCGAGTGCTTGCCGGTCGGCGCCCCGCGCTCCGCCCGCTCCTGCGGCCCGCAGCCGGCGCGCCGCCTCCTCCTGCTCGTGAACCATCAACTCCAGTCGCCGGTGCAGCTCCTGGCGTCCACCCGGACGCCGGTCGTAGGCCGCCGCCGATGCGGAGTAGAGGGAGGCGGCCCGCACGGACTCCTGTTCGGCGAATCGTGCACCGTGGAGGGCGGCCAGATCCTGCAGAAGCGACTCGACCACGTCCCAGGGCGGTATCTCGACCCCGTCGAAGCAGGCCCTCATCCCGGCGGGGTCACGCCGGACAAAAACTCCGTACCAACCGCTCCCGGGGTCCAGACGGGCGGCCAGCTCCCCCAGGTACCGCGCGAACTCGTCCACTTCGACCACGTGTTGATGCACCGTCATCGCCGCCCTCGTCGGCCCTCGGCTGGAACCCTCCAGTCAGCTCGCATTCGACCGCAGCCGTGTTACGACGCGGCTACGCCCACTTTTCGAGTCCGAGGCACCGACATCACGGACCACAGGGCCGCGTGGCGCAACCCCTCCGGGCGGGGCACCTTCTCAGAAGGTCACCGCGATCCCGGTGTGCGGCCGCTTCCCGAGCCGTACGACCATGGCCGGCCAGTCGACCAGCCGGAACTTCCAGGTGTACTTGCGGGCCAGCGCCTTGCGTACGGCCACCATGTCCGCCCCTTCGAGGAGCCGGGCGGTGCCCTCGGCGCTCGGCGCGCCCTCGGCGATCCGGCCCTTGACGTCGCAGACCGTGACACGAACCCTCGCGGTGTGGCGCAGCCGCTTCACCTTCCACGAGTCGGAGCGGGTCCAGACGTAAAGCGTCCCGCCGTCGGCCGCCGCCCATACGGGCGTGGCGACGGGGGTGCCGTCCTTGCGGTAGGTGGTCAGGCTGACGTACTCGCTGCGGGCGAAGTCCTGGAGAGTCACGGCCCGAGCCTAGTGCCGCGTCGGTCAAGGTTCGCCCGTCGAGGAGCGGCGTCAGGTGCGTGCGCTCCGGCCGGAAGCCCCCGTACTGGACGCACTCGGGCCTTCGGCCGGTGCGGCGAGGTGCCGGGCATCGCCCGCCCTACGGGAAGGGGGCAGTCACGTCCCAAGGGGCAAGCCATGGGCTCGATCACGACCCTCAGGCGCCCAGCGGCAGCAGGTACCCGGCGGGGACGGGCGCCGGTCCCGCGGGTTCCGCCGTGCCGGGCTCCTCGGCGCAGCCCGCGAGGATCTCGTCCAGAGTGAGCCCGAGAGCGGTGGCGATGGCCGCGACGGTGAAGAAGGCAGGCGTCGGGGCGCGGCCGGTCTCGATTTTTCGGAGGGTCTCGGCGGAGAGGCCGGCACTCGCCGCGACGGCGACCATGCTGCGCCCACCGCGGGCCTCACGGAGCAGAGCGCCGAGCCGCTCGCCGCGGCGGCGCTCTTCGGGGGTCAGGGGCGTTCGAACCATGCCGTCATTCTAATACCGCCTCGATCGGTATAGTAATTGGCGTGGTGCGGCTCAGGACGGAAACCGGCCTGGCAGCGATGCGCGAGGCCGGCAGAGTCGTGGCGCAGATGCTGAACGCCGTACGCGAGGCGGCGCGGACCGGCGTCGGTCCCAGGGGAATCGACGCGGGCGCGACGCTGGACGGCTGGGCCGGGGACTCCCTGCGCAGCGGCATGGTGCCGGCCAACGGCATGGTGCCGGCCATCGAGCCGGTACTGATCGCCGGCGGTGGGGACCGCTTCCGGCCGGGCGCCGACGGCTGAACGCTGCGGACCACGGAAGGCAGCCGGGCCGCCCACGCCGAGCACACGGTGGCCATCACCGACGACGGCCCCCGCATCCCGACGGCGCTCCGACGGACCCGGCGTTCTTGCCGAACGGCGGACGGATGGACGGACCGGCCCGCCGGACTCACCGCACGTTCGCGGGCCGCCCGGTGGCACGCTCGTGACCTCCGCCGTCTGCCGTTCGATCCCTCCGCTGCGCCAGCGCGCCGGGCCGCTGTTCGCCCAGCACAGAGGTGGTCATCCACCCGGCAAGTCGTCCGCCGTGGATTCCGGCTGCTGCGGGCAGGCTCCCTCCTCTGCCTGCCCGCAGTCCCGCACAGCACCGACCGGGTCCACGCTCACCCGGGCGTCGGCAGCCGGGGTGAAACGATCAGCGCCTGCCGTCGCTCGGCGTCACCACCATCGCCGAGCCGCCGCCCCGGCGTACCGTCTCCGCCGCCGCGAGCCACCGCCCGTCGGGCAGTCGCTCGATGCCGGTGGCCGCGCCGATCTCCGGGTTCAGCTTGAACACGTGCCCCAGGGACTCCAGTTGGGCCCGCAGCGGGCTGTCCCACAGAGCGGGCTCGATCTCGGTGGCCGCGGCGTTGCGCTGGCTGGCGCGAGGCGCCGCGATGGCGTCGACGAGCGGGAGCCCGCGGTCGAGCCGACCGGTCAGGGTCTGGAGCACGGTGGTGATGATGGTCGCTCCGCCGGGCGAGCCGAGCGCCAGTACCGGCTTCCCGTGGTCGAGCACGATCGTCGGCGAGATCGAGGAGCGCGGGCGCTTGCCCGGACCGGGCAGGTTCGGGTCGTGCACGGCCGGGTTGGCGGGCGCGAAGGAGAAGTCCGTCAGCTCGTTGTTGAGCAGGAATCCGCGTCCGGGGACCGTGATGCCGCTGCCGCCGGTGGACTCGATGGTGAGGGTGTAGGCGACGACGTTGCCCCACTTGTCGGCGGCCGTCAGATGGGTGGTGTTCTCCCCCTCGAAGGTCGTGGGGGCGGCGGTCCCGCCCGTCGCACAGGGGGTCGGGGACTTGGGGTCCCCGGGCGCCAGTGGGCTGGTGAGCACGGCGTCGTCGCGGACGAGGCAGGCGCGCGAGTCGGCGAACCGCTGACTGAGCAGTCCCGCCGTCGGCACGTCTTCGAACGCGGGGTCGCCGACCCAGCGCCCCCGGTCCGCGAAGGCGATCCGGCTCGCCTCGATGAACCGGTGCAGGTACTGCGCCTGGCTCGCCTTCGCGAGGTCGGTGGACTCCAGGATGTTGAGGGCCTCACCGACGCTGGTCCCGCCGGACGAGGAGGGGGCGATGCCGTAGACGTCGAGCCCCCGGTAGCCCACCGCGGTCGGCGCCTGCCGCAGCGCCCGGTACGCCTTCAGGTCCTTGGCCGACAGGTCGCCCGCCCGCGCGACGCGGCCGGACGCCGGGTCGACGGGAGGATTGCGCACGGTGCGCACGATGTCCTCGGCCAGATCGCCCCGGTAGAGCTCCTCGACCCCTTCGCGGCCGAGCTTCTCGTACGTACGGGCCAGGTCCGCGTTCTTGAAAACCGAGCCCACGAGCGGCAGTTCACCACCGGGCAGGAAGAGTTTCGCGGTCGCGGGGAAGTCCGCGAACCGCTCCTGGTTCCCCTCGGTCTGGCTGCGGAAGGTGCCGTCCACGACGAACCCGTCACGGGCCAGGCGTTCGGCGGGCCTCAGCAGCGTGCCCAGCGACTTGGTGCCCCAGGCGTCGAGCGCCTTGTCCCAGGTGGCGGGGGTGCCGGGGGTGCCGATGCTCAGTCCGCTGGTGACGGCGTCATTGAAGGCGAGCGGCTTGCCGTTCTCCAGGAAGAGCGAGGAGTCCGCGCTGCGGGGCGCCGTCTCGCGGCCGTCGATGGTCTGCACGGTACGGGACTTGGCGTCGTAGTAAACGAAGTATCCGCCACCGCCGATCCCGGCCGAGTACGGTTCGGTGACGCCGAGCGCGGCGGCCGTCGCCACGGCCGCGTCCACGGCGTTGCCGCCCTTGCGCAGCACCTCGATACCGGCCGCGGTGGCGTCCGCGTCCACACTGGCCACCGCTCCCCCGTACCCGGCGGCCACCGGCGTCTTGGCCGGTAAGCCTGGTCGTGGCGACGATCCTGCGGGGGCTGCCGCCCCGACGGACGCCACCACGGCGAGCACTGCCAGGACCGATACGTTCCGTCCGACGGGACGACGCATGCGTACCTCCAGTTGAGAACCGTCCGCGCAGAGTAACCCCGGCCCGGCCGGATCGTCAGGACCGCCTCGAACGGGCCCCGGATGTCACGCCGAGGCCCCGTTACCCGCGTGCGGCCCCGGCCCGCGTCACGGACGCCGTTGGTCCGTCACGCGGGCCGGGGCCGCCGCCCGGGACCGGTCCCGCCACCCGGGATGCCGGGAATCGGGGAAGCGTCTGCGGAACCGGACCCTGGAACGGGGCTCAGCGCGGGGTGAGCGGTGCCTTTGTCCGTGCGTCGTCGCTTCGCGCCAGGACCTGGTCCAGGGCCCAACGCCCCGGGCCCATGGCCGCGATGAGGAGGAACGCCCAGCAGAACATGGCGGCTGCCTCACCGCCGTTCTCGATGGGAAGGAGCGCGGTCGCCTGGTGGGTGCCGAAGTAGGCGTACGCCATGGAGCCGGAGCAGATCACCGCCGATGCCCGGGTGCCGTAGCCCACCAGTACCAGGACGCCGCCGACCAGTTGGACGACCGCGGCCCACCATCCGGGCCACTCCCACAGCTGCGGGGAAACGCCGTGGGGGCCACCGAACACGCCGAACAGCGTTGCCGCCCCGTGGCAGGAGAACAGCAACCCGACGATGGCACGGAACAGTCCGAGTACACCGTCACGGTATTTGTCGAGCAGACCCATGGTGCTTTCCTCACTCTCGTGTGATCCCGGACAGTGGGGGATGTCCGTCCGGAGTGGCTGTGGGTGGCCGGGTGCGTTCCGGCACGACACGTCCGACTCGACGCCGGAAGGAACGGCGCCGGGGCGGGGCTCCGGCACGGCCGGAACCCCGTCACGGGCCGACGGGCAGCTGGAGCGGACGGGTCAGTCGGTGGGGCGACTGGTGGATCAGCCGGTGGGGAAGTTGTCGGAGGTGCTGATCCGGCTCTTGAGCAGCGTCCCCGACTCGGTCAGCACGCCGCTGCTGCTGTAGTCGCTTCCGTCACAGGTGCCGGGCTGGAACGCCGCACTGCTCTCGGGGGCGTCGCTGTAGGTCCAGTTCGCGTACCCGATCTTCAGCTGATCGAGCAGGTCCAGCCAGGCCGTGGTGCTCTGCCGGTCCAACGCGCCGCCACCGGTGGCACTCACGGTTCCGAACTCGGTGACGAACATCGGCAGTTGAGTGGCCGCACGGCTCAGTACGGCACGGTAGTTGTCCTTGTGGCTGGCAGCGTAGAAGTGGAACGCGTACATGATGTTGGCGGCATTGACGGGGTTGTTGACGACCTCGCTCTCACTGGATCCGTCGGAGACTCCCAGCGAGGACCAGCCGCGGGTGCCGACGACGACGACGGCGTCCGGGTCGGCGGCCCGGATCACCGGGATGACCTGCTCGGCATAGCTCTTGATGCCCGCCCAGCTCACACCGTTGGGCTCATTGGCGATCTCGTAGATCACGTTCTTCTTGTTCGCGTTGCGGGCGGCGACGGACGCGAAGAACGTCTTCGCGCGCGCGAGGTTGTAGTTCGGGTCGCCCGGCGTCAGCGTGTGAAAATCGATCAGTGCGTACATGCCACGGGCTTCGGCCATGTCGACGAGGCTGTTCACCCGGCTGGTGAAGCCCGCCGGGTCGGTCTCGTAGCCGTCTTCCTGCACGTACATGGCGATGCGCAGCAGGTCCGCCTTCCAGTCGTGCGCCAGGGCGTCCATGGAGGCGTCGTTGTAGCAGCCGCTGAACCACTGGATGCCGTGGGTGCTCATCCCGCGCAACTGGATGGGGCGGTTGTACTGGTTGCACAGGTTCACGCCGCAGACGTGCACCTGCCCGTTGGTCTCCACCGGGGTACCGGTGCTCGGCACGGGCGTGGTCGGGTCGGGCGTCGGGTCGGGAGTCGGGGTGCCGCCGCCGACGGTGCCCGTGCAGGCGACGCCGTTGAGCGTGAACGCCGTGGGCTTCGGGTTGGAGCCCGTGTAGGAGCCGGTGAATCCGACGTCGACCGCCGCGCCGGTGGCCAGTGACCGGTTCCAGTCGAGGCCGACGGTGGTGACCGTCGAACCGGACTGCGTCCAGGTGGCGTTCCAGCCCTGGACGAGCTTCTGCCCCGCGTCCGGCATGGTGAACGCGAGCGTCCACGCGGACACGGGATCACCCAGGTTGGTGATCTTCACTCCGGCCTGGAATCCGCCCTGCCACTGACTGGCGATCGTGTAGTCGACCTTGCATCCGGCGGCAGCCACCGCCTGGGGGCTGAACAGGGTCGCGAGACCCAGGACCGTCGCGCAGGTCGCCAGTAGGGCCAGAAGGCGTTTCACGGCATTCCTCCTCGTACGCAGAGGGGTACGCGGCAGGAAGGCTCCCGCAGCGTGCCGCCCCGGAGCGGTCCAGCACGCCGGCACGGGCCTGGGCGCGGGACCGTGGGGGCCGGCCCGCCATCGCCGTGACAGCGCCACTCGGACCGTTGGAGCCGGCCCGAAAGGTTTCGGGGTGCACCGCTACGGGAGCGCGAGGGGCCGCGTAACCGAGGGATTTGAAGTGGGAGCGCTCCCAATCTCAGGGGTCGCGCGACAGGTCGTCAAGCTCTTGGACACGATTCGCCGCCGTCGGCGCGTACGAGGCGGCGCCGTGCCACCTGCGGACCGCGAGGCGGCACCCCCGGCCGCGGGCAGTGCGACCGGCCCGGGAGCCGCCGCCGGGAGAAGGCATCCCCATGTCACCGGCGCGCACGGAGGGAGTACGTCGCCACACCTCGTCACCCGCCCCGGCGCACCGCTCCCGAACCGGTCCTCAGACATTCCGGTCCGATGGGTTGTCAGGGTCATGACGCACTCCTACAGTTTCCGTGAACGCAACAATGGGAGCGCTCCCAATACAGGCGGTCCAGGCACTCCCGATTCACTGACCGCCCCGTCCAGCCACCGCTCCGCCAACGCTTTCCCACGGCCCGACAACCGCGCACTCGACGCTGTGGCCGCCGTACGCGCCCGGTCCTGCAACCTCCTGCTCCCGAAGAGCCGACCCGTCATGAGCGCAGGAGGCAGGCCCACAGGAGGACAACCCCACACAGGCACTGGAGACTTCCATGGTTCGACACAAGAGACGACTCGTCTCCCTGGCGGCGGTGTTCGCGACGCTGCTGGGCGGGATCGCCCTGGCCCTGCTGGGCCAGGGCAACGCGCAGGCGCACGGCGTCGCGATGGCGCCGGGATCGCGGACCTACCTCTGCTGGCTGGACGCCAAGACCAGCACGGGCTCTCTGGACCCGACGAACCCGGCGTGCAAGGCCGCTCTCGCCGAGAGCGGCGCGAACTCGCTGTACAACTGGTTCGCCGTGCTCGACTCCAACGCCGGTGGACGAGGCGCGGGTTACGTACCGGACGGAAAGCTGTGCAGCGCCGGTGACAAGTCGCCGTACAACTTCACCGGCTACAACGCCCCCCGCGCCGACTGGCCCCGCACGCACCTGACCTCCGGCAGTACGATCGAGGTCGATCACAGCAACTGGGCCGCCCACCCGGGCGAGTTCCGGGTGTACGTGTCCAAGGCCGGCTACTCCCCCAGCACCGAACTGGGCTGGGACGACCTGGAGCTGATCCAGACCGTCAGCAACCCGCCGGCGATCGGATCACCGGGTACCGACGGTGGCCACTACTACTGGAACACGACCCTGCCGTCGGGCCGCTCGGGTGACGCGGTGATGTTCATCCAGTGGGTTCGCTCGGACAGCCAGGAGAACTTCTTCTCCTGCTCCGACATCGTCTTCGACGGCGGCAAGGGCGAGGTGACCGGCATCCGTGGCGCGGGCACCACGCCGACCCCCACGCCGACCCCCACACCCACACCGACCCCCACGCCGACGCCCACACCGACGCCGACGCCGACCCCGACGCCCACTCCGACTCCCACCGACCCGCACACCGGCTGCATGGCCGTCTACAGCGTGACCAACTCCTGGAGCGGCGGCTTCCAGGGCTCCGTCGAAGTCATGAACCACGACACGACCGCGCGTGACGGCTGGGCCGTGAAGTGGACGCCCGGCACGGGCACCAAGGTCAACAGTGTCTGGAACGGCGCACTGACCACCGGGTCCGACGGCACTCTGACGGTCAAGAACGTCGACTACAACCGGACCATCCCGCCGGACGGAAGCGTCACCTTCGGCTTCACGGCGACATCGACCGGCAACAACTTCCCGATCGGCTC
Organism: Streptomyces sp. NPDC002690; assembly: GCF_053592415.1. Taxonomy (NCBI): domain Bacteria; kingdom Bacillati; phylum Actinomycetota; class Actinomycetes; order Kitasatosporales; family Streptomycetaceae; genus Streptomyces; species Streptomyces sp. NPDC002690. The sequence continues at coordinate 8,441 of NZ_JBSFVR010000173.1, forward strand.
GATCGGCTGCGTCAACCCGTAGCCGCTGGAGGAAGCAGCGCCGGTTCCAAGCAGTGCCGGTTCCCCCGTCGGGCGGGAACCGGCACTGTCGTCCGTCGACCCGGGGCGGGGCGCCGCACGGCGTCGCACGGCGTCGCACGGCGGAGGAGCGTTCGCGTACGGGATGCGGCGGGCCGTTCCGACGACGCGGCAAGGTGTCGACGCTGTCGTCGCGCACCCGCCAGCACCCTGGGGGAGGATTTTTCGGGGCGGGTTACCGGACGGATCACCAGGACCGCCTCGAACAGGCACCCGGATGCCCGCTACTATCCCCGGCCATGACCGACGACGTACGCAACATCGTGCTGGGCGTCATAGCCGCAGGGATAAGCGCCGCTCTCGGCTGGATCGCCCGTACCTACCTCTGGCGCCGCAAACTCCGCCGCAAGCAGGCGTTCTTCGGGCTTCCGGCCAACTCCGAATGCCTGCTCGTCGTCAACCGGGACCCGGGGACGGAGGGCGCGGTGCACCGTCACGACGTCTTCGCCCTGCTGGAACTCTCGGCGATGATCAAGGACTGCGACGCTCATGCGCAGATCCTCTCCCACGACACGGCTCGGCAGGGTTTCGGCGAACGCACGGAATACTGCGTGGGCGGGCCCGGGTCGAACCGGCGCATGGCCGCGCACCTCCAGTCGCTGCTTCCCGGGGTACGGGTGAACACCGACCGCAAGCCGGGTCCTGACCGGTCCTCGTTCCTCATCGGCACGGAGCGCTACCCGGCGGAGAAGGGGCTCCTGGAACACGTCCTGCTGGCCCGCCTGAGCATCGGCAGGGACGCCCGCCCGGTGTTCCTCTTCTGCGGCCAGCACGCCATCACCAACCAGGCGGCGGCCCGCTATCTCACCCGCAACTACGAGAAGCTGGCGCGCACCTACCGCGACTCGACCTTCTGCCTGCTGCTGAAGGTCGTCAACTCCGAGGCGTACGGCCCCGACGTGGTGGAACTCGTCGCCGACGTGACCCGCGCCGCACGGACCCCGCTCCCCGCGGCGGCTCCCGCCGCCGGAGCCACCGACTGAGCGGCGGCATCCGGCGGCACGGCCGGGAACGGCATTCCGGAATCCGGACCGGCAAGGATTTCTTGTGAAGGAAATCCAGTGAGACCGTCATGGGCGCGTGACGGGTCAACCACTTCCGAGCTTGAATCCGACCCCTCGCACCGTAATGATCCATCCGTTCGCGCCCAATTTTCCACGGAGGCTGCTGACGTGGGTGTCCACGGTCCGCCTGGACCAGGAATCTCCCCACACCTGCTGGAGCAACCTCTTTCTCGGAATTACGGTGTCCGGGTACGAGGCGAGCACGCAGAGAAGATCGAATTCCTTGCGGGTCAGCCCCACGTGCCGTCCGGCGAGACGGACTTCACGGGAATTCACGTCGATGTGCAGAGGACCTCGGTCGATCGCCGCGCCCGCGGAGCGCCGAGAGCGTACCCGGCGCATGACCGCGTCGATCCGGGCCATCAGCTCCCGGAACCCGTAAGGCTTGACGAGGTAGTCGTCGGCGCCGGACTGCAGCCCGAGGACGCGGTCGAGTTCGGAGCCGCGTGCGGTGACGACGATCATCGGCACGCAGCTCACCGCGCGGATTCCCTTGCACACCTCCAGTCCGTCCAGGTCGGGGAGATCAAGGTCCAACAGGACCAGGTCCACGTCCTCGTGGGCCTCCAGCGCCGCGCTTCCACGATCCACGGCGGCAACCTCGTGACCGTGCCGGCGCAGACCGTCCACCAGCGCGCAGGCCTCGGAGGCGTCGTTCTCCACGATGAGAATGCGCCAGCCGTCCGGCGCGGAGCGCGCGGCGTGGACCGGCAGCCCGACGGACGGCGACAGCACCGCGGCCGCCGCCCCGGCGCGGCGGGACAGCGCGGCCTCCTCCGGTATGAGAGGCCCCGGCAACCGCTGCGACGAAGTGTGCGACATTGTTGGCCCCCTGGACACGTTCGCGGAGTGCGGTCACGTAGGTGGGTGCAATTCTACGAACGGGACTAGCGAACCCACAGGGCCGCAGGGTAAAGAGACTGTTGCAGTCGCATGAAACAGTATCCAATATGTGGCCCATCACTTAGGGCTTGCAGGGAATTGCCCGCGCTCGTGCCGACCTGCACGCCCTCCCGTTTTCCGGCGTACCGAACCGCACCGCGGGTCGCCAACGGTCATCCGGGACTTCCCGCCCGAAGAGAGTGACGTAGGAACCGGGCAGCGATTTCCGGTGCCGCCGTATGCCCCTTCCCGTCCGCGGCGGGCGGCGCCGAGGACGAGCGGTGCAGCGGCAACTCGGTGGACGCGAGGGGGAGTCCGGTGCCGCCGTGCCGTCCGGCGACCAGCTGCGCGGCGACGGAGACGGCTGTCTCCTCCGGTGTACGGCCGCCGAGATCGAGCCCGATCGGCGAGGCGAGCCGGGCCAGTTGGGCCTCGGTGACGCCCTCTGCTCTCAGCCGCACCACCCGCTCGCCGTGCACCCGGCGGGAACCCATCGCTCCGACGTAGGCGACCGGCATCCGCAGGGCGAGGGCGAGCAGCGGCAGGTCGAACTTGGGGTCGTGGGTGACCACGCAGAGCACGGTCCGGGCGTCCACTTCGGTTCCCGCGAGGTAGCGGTGCGGCCAGTCGACGACCACCTCGTCCGCCCCGGGGAAGCGGGCCGGGGTGAGAAAGGCGGGCCGGGCGTCGCAGACGGTGACGCGGTAGCCGAGGAAGGCACCGATCCGCGTCAGCGCGGCGGCGAAGTCGTTGGCGCCGAAGACGATCAGACGGGGCGGAGGTGCCGAGGACTCGACGAACAGAGTGACCGGGCGCCCGCAGTACGAGCCGTCGGCCCCCAGGGTCACGGTGCCCGTCCGGCCGGCCGCGAGCAGCGCCGCGGCCTCCGCCGCGGCGGCCCCGTCCAGCCGGGGGTCACCACCGAGCGTCCCTGCGCGTGAGCCGTCCGGACGGACGGTCAGCAGGCCGCCACCCGGATGATCCGGCAGGCCGTCCAGCACCCGCACGAGCGCGACGCCGCTGCCGGCCGCCGCGTGGTCCAGCGCGTCGTCCAGCACCCGGGCGCCCCCGGCCGCCAGGACCGGGGTGACCAGGACGTCGATGACGCCGCCGCAGGTGAGGCCGACGGCGAAGGCGTCCTCGTCGCTGAAGCCGAATCGTTCCAGCAGGGCCTGCCCCTCGTCCAGGGCACGTTCACAGAGCTCGTGGACCGCCCCCTCCACGCAGCCCCCGGAGACCGAGCCGAGCACCGTGCCCGTCCGGTCCAGGGCGAGGGCCGCACCGGGCTGCCTCGGGGCGCTGCCCTGGACGCCGACCACGGTGGCCACCGCGAAATCCTTCCCCTCGGCCCGCCATCGACGCAGTTCTCCGGCCAAATCGAGCATTCGCCCCTCCTGGTGCGACTGGTGCGACTGGTGCGACTGGTGCGACTGGTGCGACAGATACCGCCGTGCCCCGCCGCACGCGCACGGCGCGCGGCACGGAACACGTCGGAACACGCGGAACACGCGGAACACGCGGAACACGCGAAGAAGCTCGGTTGATCCGAAACCGGAAACGTGCGCCCTACACCTCCGGCCCCCGCCGGGGCCGGGGCCGGGGCCGGGGCAGTGCCCCGGAGCCGTCAGCCGCCCGCGCGGTCGTCCGCGTCGAGGACGCGCCGCAGCAGCAGGGTGAGCGTCTCGCGCTCGTCCGGGTCCAGACAGGACAGGAAGGCGTCCTGGGACGCTTTGGCGACCTCGCCCAGTCGGCGTTGCTCCGCGGCACCCTCGTCCGTGAGTTCCACCAGCTGGCGCCGCCGGTCCGCCCGGTCCCGCGTGCGCCGCACCAGACCCCGCTCCTCGACGGTGTCGAGGTACCCGCCCAGATGGCTGCGCTGGAATCCCAGCCGGTCCGCCATGACGTGCTGGGGCAGCGGGCCGAAGTCGGCGAGCGCGGTGAGCGTGGCGAAGTGCGGCAGCCGGAGCCCCGAGCGGCCCACCGCGTCGACCAGGGCCTCGTGCCCGATGCGGGCCACGTGGCTGGCGACGTAGGAGGGCAGGGCCAGCAGGGTGGGCGGACGGAGCCCCTCCGGGAGCAGGTCCCCTCGCGGGCCGGCGCTCTCCGAGGGGGTGCCGCCGGGTCCGCACTGCTCGGTGTCGCTCATATCGGCATCGTACGCGAAGACAGTGCCTGGACGTAAGAGAGCCATCATGGAATGATTCCGTCGTGATATTAATTTGGCGCTCCCGCCCCGTTCCGCATACGGCGGCGCCCACGTCCCGGAGGACCGCTCGATGACCGATACGCCCACCACCCCCGCAGCGGACCAGGCCCCCGCCCCGGCCGCACGCTCCATCGCCGCACCGTTCGCCGCCCTGCTCCTCGCTGTGCTGTCCTTCTCGCTGATGCAGACGATGGTCGTGCCGGCGCTGCCCAACCTCCGGGAGGAGTTCGGCGCCTCGACGACCGGCGTCTCCTGGGTGATCAGCTCCTTCCTCCTGACCGCCTCCGTCGCCACCGCGCTGCTGGGCCGGGTCGGTGACATGTTCGGCAAGAAGCGGGTACTGATCGCGAGCCTCAGCGTCTTCGCCCTCGGCACCCTGCTCGCCACGCTGTCCGACTCCCTCGGCCTGCTGATCGCGGCCCGCGCCGTCCAGGGCGTCGGCTCGGCCGCCTTCCCGCTGGCCTTCGGCATCGTGCGCGACCAGTTCCCGCGCGAGCGGGTCCCGGTGGCCATCGGCCTGATCTCCTCCACCTTCGGCATCGGTTTCGGGGTGGGCCTGGTGATCCCGGGGCCGATCGTGGACGCGCTGGACTGGCACTGGATCTTCTGGCTCGGCCTGATCGTGATCCTGCTGGGCATCGCCGCCGTGGCCGCCTTCATCCAGGAGTCCTCGGTCCGCTCCCCCGGCCGCATCGACTGGCCCGGCGTCTTCCTGCTCAGCGCGGGCATCGTGGCGCTGCTGCTCGCCATCAGCCAGGGCAAGTCGTGGGGCTGGGCCTCGGTGTCGGTCATCGGCCTGTTCGTCGCCGCGCTCGTCCTGCTGGCGGTGTTCTGGTACGTGGAGACCAAGGTGCGCGAGCCGCTCATCGACATCGAGCTGCTGCGCCGCCCCGCGGTCCTGACCAGTCACATCACCGCACTCATCATCGGTTTCGGCATGTACGGGGCCTTCACCCTCGTCCCGCTGCTCGCGCAGACCCCCTCCCGGGCCGGGTACGGCTTCGACGCCTCGGTCACCGAGTCGGGGCTGTTCATGGTGCCGATGGCGGTGACCATGCTGTTCGCGAGTCCGCTCGCCGGACGGCTCGGCGCTGCCTTCGGCTGGAAGCTCCCGCTGGTGCTGGCCTGCCTGATCGGCGTGGTCGGCTTCGTCGTCTACGCGGCGGCGCACGACAGCGAGTGGGCCATGTACGCGGGTTCCGCCGTCCTCGGTATCGGTGTCGGGTTCGCCTTCGCGGCCCTCGCCAACCTCGTGGTCAGCGCCGTCGACCGCAGCCAGACGGGCCAGGCGACCGGCATCAACACCATCATGCGGACCATCGGAGGCTCGCTGGGCGCGCAGATCGCGGCGTCGCTGGTCGCGGCGGAGACGATCCCGGGCACGCCGATCCCCGTCGAGTCCGGCTACACCACGGCGTTCGTGATGTCCGCGATCGCCCTCGGCGTAGCCACCCTGGCCGCCCTGGCGGGTCCGGGTTCCCTGCGCCGCAAGGCCGTGGCACCCGCCCCCGCCCCGAGCAGCGGCCCCAGCGCCGCCTGACGATCCCAGGAGCCCACAGGCATGCCCGACTACGGACAAGACCTCCTCTTCGGCACCGTCCTGGTGCCTTCGGCAGGGGACGGCGACTCGGCCGTCGCCCTCGCCCGCACGGCCGACCGGGCCGGACTGGACCTGGTGAGCGTCCCGGACCACCCGTACCAGCCGGGCATGCTCGACGCCTGGGCGGCGCTCGCGGTCATCGCCGCGTCCACTACCCGGGTGCGGGTCTTCCCCAACGTGGCGAACCTGCCGCTGCGTCCGCCCGCCGTGCTGGCCCGTACGGCGGCGAGCCTGGATCTGCTGACCGGCGGACGCGTCGAGCTGGGTCTCGGCGCGGGGGCCTACTGGGACTCGATCGCCGCGGACGGCGGACCGCGCAGGACCCCCGGCGAGGCGGTCCGGGCGACCCGGGAGGCCATCGAGGTCATCCGGGCGCTCTGGACCCCGGGGCGGCAGGTCCGCCTCGACGGCAAGCACTACGGGCTCTACGGGGCCGCCTCCGGCCCCGCCCCGGCCCACCCCATGTCCCTGTGGGTCGGGGCGGTCGGTCCCCGGATGCTGGACCTGGTCGGGTCGGTGGGCGACGGCTGGCTGCCCAGCGTGCCGCACGTGCCCCCGGCACGCCTCGGGGCCGGCCACCGGATCGTCGACGAGGCCGCCGAACGGGCGGGTCGCGCTCCGGCGGACGTACGGCGGCTGTACAACCTCTCGCCGGGGCCGGGCGGCTTCCCCGAGGGGCCTCCCGCCGCGTGGCCGGAACAACTGGCCGCGCTGGCCCTGGAGCACGGCACCAGTGCCTTCCTGCTGCCGGCCCACCACCCGGATCTGCTGCGGACGTTCGGCGAGGAAGTGGCCCCGGCCACCCGGGAGCTGGTGGAACGGGCGCGCCGGGGCGACGGCGGGCAGGGGCCGAAGGCGCGGCCGGCAGCCGCCCCGGCGCCCCCGGCCCGCCGCCCGGCGGAGCCCTCCGGGGACGGGGACCGGCTCGCGGTGCGGGCCACCCCGCCGCCCGCCGAGCGCTTCTCCACCGAGCGGTTGTGGGACGAGTCGACCCGGCCCGTCGCACCGCCCGCCGGCCCGGAGCGGCGGCGGGACCCGGCCCTGCACCGGCTTCACCACGTAGTCGTCGGCGCCCGACTCCAGCCCCACCACCACGTCGATGTCGTCGCTGCGCGCGGTCAACAGGAT
>NZ_JBSFVR010000174.1:0-15353 GCF_053592415.1 Streptomyces sp. NPDC002690
CCGAGGTTTTCGACTACGTACAGGCCGACACCTCCGTGGACTGGTCCGGCGACGTCTTCCCCCAGCTCATGAAGGAGGGCAAGCCGATCTACGGCTATGTCGCCGAGGGCTACTGGGAGGACGTGGGCACGCACGAAAGCTATGTGAAGGCCCAGGCCGACGTACTGGAGCGCAAGGTCGACGTCGAACTCGACGGCTTCGAGATCGCCCCCGGAGTGTGGGTGGCGGAAGGCGCCGAGGTCCATCCGGACGCCGTCCTGCGCGGCCCGCTCTACATCGGTGACTACGCCAAGATCGAGGCGGACGTCGAAATCCGGGAGCACACCGTCATCGGGTCGAACGTCGTGGTCAAGTCCGGAGCCTTCCTGCACAGAGCTGTCGTCCACGACAACGTGTTCATCGGCTCCCACAGCAATCTGCGCGGCTGCGTGATCGGCAAGAACACCGATGTCATGCGAGCCGCCCGCATCGAGGACGGCGCCGTGATCGGCGACGAATGCCTCGTCGGAGAAGAATCGATCATCCAGGGGAATGTCCGGGTCTACCCCTTCAAGACCATCGAGGCCGGCGCCTTCGTCAACACCTCGGTCATCTGGGAGTCGCGTGGACAGGCCCATCTTTTCGGAGCCCGCGGCGTCTCCGGAATCCTGAACGTCGAAATCACCCCGGAACTCGCGGTCCGTCTCGCCGGCGCCTACGCCACCACCCTGAAGAAGGGGGCGACCGTCACGACCGCGCGGGACCACTCACGAGGCGCCCGGGCACTGAAGCGCGCGGTCATCTCCGCACTCCAGGCCAGCGCCATCGACGTACGGGACCTGGAGAACGTGCCGCTGCCCGTGGCCCGCCAGCAGACGGCCCGCGGCAGCGCCGGCGGCATCATGATCAGGACGTCACCCGGTGTCCCCGACTCCGTCGACATCATGTTCTTCGACGAGCGTGGTGCCGACCTCTCGCAGGCCCAGCAGCGGAAACTCGACCGGGTCTACGCCCGCCAGGAGTACCGCAGGGCCTTCCCCGGTGAGATCGGGGACCTGCACTTCCCGTCGAGCGTCTTCGACTCGTACACGGGCTCCCTGCTCCGCAACGTCGACACGACCGGGATCGCCGATTCGGGTCTGAAGGTCGTGGTGGACGCCTCCAACGGCAGCGCGGGACTCGTCCTGCCCAGCCTGCTCGGACGGCTCGGCGTGGACTCGCTCACCATCAACCCCGGGCTCGACGAGTCGCGGCCGACCGAGTCCGCCGAGACGCGGCGGGCCGGACTGGTGCGGCTCGGCGAGATCGTCTCGTCGGCGCGCGCCGCGTTCGGCGTGCGGTTCGACCCGGTCGGCGAGCGGCTCTCCCTCGTCGACGAGCGCGGCAGGATCATCGAGGACGACCGTGCGCTGCTGGTCATGCTCGACCTGGTGGCCGCCGAGCGGCGGAGCGGGCGGGTGGCGCTGCCGGTGACGACCACGAGAGTCGCCGAACAGGTGGCCGCCTACCACGGCACTCAGGTGGAGTGGACGACTACCTCGCCGGACGACCTCACCCGGGTCGGCCGTGAGGAGAACACGATCTTCGGCGGTGATGGACGCGGTGGGTTCATCGTCCCCGAGTTCTCGAGCGTCTTCGACGGATCGGCCGCCTTCGTCCGGCTCATCGGGCTGATCGCCCGCACCCAGCTCACCCTGAGCCAGATCGACGACCGCATCCCGCGCGCCCACGTGCTCCGGCGCGACCTGGCCACCCCCTGGGCGGTCAAGGGGCTCGTGATGCGCCGGGTGGTCGAGGCCGCCGGCGACAGGGACGTCGACACCACCGACGGCGTCCGCGTCGTCGAGGCGGACGGCCGCTGGGTCATGGTCCTGCCGGACCCTGCCGAGGCGGTCACCCACCTGTGGGCCGAGGGCCCCGACGACGCCTCCGCCCAACTCCTCCTGGACGAGTGGGCCGCGGTCGTCGACAGCGCCGGGGACTGACCCCCGCACCCCACCCGGTTCCGGGGAGCCTGCCGTACACCGGCGGCTCCCCGGGCCGTGTGGTCAGGCCCATTCGGCGCTGGCCGGGGTGACGTGCGACGATGTGCGGCATGCCGCAGCCGCCCCCCGAACGGAGTACGTCCGCTCGGCCTCCCCGCCTCGACGCCTCCATGTCGCTGCTGACCCACGTGATGGACCACAGCCTGGACGAGGGGTACGCCGAGGCCGCCGCGCGCCGCGAGAGCGACGGGACCGCGGGGCTGCCCAGCAAGGTGCGGGCCAAGCTCGGTCTCGCCGCCGGCCTCGTACTCATCGCTCTCGTCGTCACCCTCGGTGCCGCGCAGGCCAGGGTGTCCGCGCCGGTCGTGGCCAAGGAGCGGCAGGAACTCATCGACCGCATCGACGGTGAGACCGACGCGGCCGACTCCCTCGAATCCGAGGTGGAGAAGCTCCGCACGGACGTCGGGGAGCGGCAGCGCGCGGCCCTCCTCCGGCACGGCGGTACCCAGGGCGAGCTGGTCGCCCTCCTTTCCGGGGCCACCCCCGTCGAGGGCCCCGGGGTGAAACTCGTCGTGGACGACGCCGACGAGACCGACCAGGGCGACGACGGGCCGCGCGGCACCAGCGGTTTCACGGACACGGGCCGGGTGCGGGACCGGGACATGCAGCGGGTCGTCAACGGCCTGTGGGAGTCCGGCGCCGAAGCCGTCGCCATCAACGGGCAGCGGCTGACGGCACTTTCGGCGATCCGCGCCGCGGGGGACGCCATACTTGTCGACAACAGGCCGCTCGTACCGCCCTATACCGTGCTCGCGGTGGGGGACGGCAAGAAGCTCGCCACGACGTTCCGGTCCAGTGCGGACGGCCAGTACCTCCAGGCCCTGCACGACGGGTTCGACATCCGCACCAGCCTGTCCGACCAGAAGACGGTTCGGCTCCCGGCCGCGCCGAGCCTGATCGTACGCACAGCAGAACCGAAGGCCGCAGACACCGGCAGTGCTGCGGCAGACACAGGGAAGGGCACATCGTGATCGCCGTACTGGGCCTCGTCGTGGGAGTCGTGGTCGGACTGTTCGTCCGGCCCGAGGTACCGGCGGTGGTCGAGCCCTACCTCCCCATCGCCGTGGTGGCCGCGCTCGACGCGGTCTTCGGCGGACTGCGCGCGATGCTCGACGGGATCTTCGTCGACAAGGTGTTCGTCGTGTCGTTCCTGTCCAACGTCGTGGTGGCCGCGCTCATCGTCTTCCTCGGCGACAAGCTCGGCGTGGGCGCGCAGTTGTCGACGGGTGTGGTCGTCGTGCTGGGTATCCGCATCTTCTCCAACGCCGCCGCCATCCGCCGGCACGTCTTCCGGGCCTGACGCCGATGAACGACGAAGAGATGCCCCGTGACGGAGCCCCCGACGGCCCGGCTCCGGTGACGAGTGCCGCCCGTCCCCCGGAGAGGAACGCGCTGAGCGGACGCCAGCGGCTGCTCGCCGGGCTCTGGCCGCCCCGCGTGACCCGGGCCCAACTCGTGGTGGCGCTTCTGCTGTTCGGCCTGGGGCTTGGGCTGGCGATCCAGGTGCGGTCCAACAACGACGACAGCGCCCTGCGCGGCGCGCGCCAGGAGGACCTGGTCCGCATCCTCGACGAGGTCGACGACCGGACCCAGCGGCTGGAGGACGAGAAGCAGCGCCTCGACGCCCAGCGCACGGAACTGGAGAACAGTTCCGACCAGGCCGAGGAGGCGCGCAAGCAGACGCTGGAGAAGGAGCGGCAACTGGGTATCCTCGCGGGTACCGTCGCGGCCCACGGGCCGGGAATCACGCTCACCATCGACGACCCGACCAAGTCGGTCGCCCCGGACATGCTGCTGGACGCCATCCAGGAGCTCCGTGCGGCCGGTGCCGAGGCCATCGAGGTCAACGGGGTGCGAGTGGTCGCCAGTACGTACTTCTCCGGCGACGCGGGAGCCGTGAAGGTCGATGGCCACGCGGTCTCGGCGCCCTACGCCTTCGAGGTGATCGGCAGGCCCCAGGATCTGGAGCCGGCGCTCAACATCCCGGGCGGGGTGGTCCAGACGCTGGAGAAGGAGCAGGCGACCGCGGTGGTGGAACGGGCCGACGACATTGTGGTGGATGCCTTGCGACCTGCGAAGCAGCCTGACTACGCTCGGTCGTCGTCGTAGGGGGTCCACCGGCGGGGTTAGCCTCTTCGCAACTCCAAGCAGGTGTGCGGGGTTACGGGGGGTCGCCGCACCGTATCCATGGTGCGTGGTGGAAACTGTCGGGTGGATACGGACGTTGTGAGAATGTCCGGGTCGGCAGGTGTGTTCAGTCAGGGTTCGTCCTGCCCCACGGGCGGGTCTATGTCGGTCAAGGGGAATCGCCCGTGAAGTTTTTTGCGAAGTTGTTCGGAAAGAGCGCACGCGAGGACAGCAACAGTGCTGCCCGCCATCGCGCGCCGCGGCACGGCCAGGACGAGGAGCAGGGCGTCGAGCGTCCTCTCTTCCGCGACGAGTTGTCCGCCTCTGGCGACGGCTCCGGAGCCCGGGCGGGTGCCTCCGGCATAGGTCTTTCGGACTCCGGGCCGAGCACCGGATTCCACCCCGCCCCGGCGGGCTCGGGTGTCGCCCTCTGCACGAGGTGCGGTCACCGGAACGCGGCGACGAGCCGGTTCTGCTCCAACTGCGGCGCGCCCCTGAAGGGCGGAATCCCCGAGCGCGCCTCCGAGACCACGTCCACGATCTCCATCTCCGGACTGGAGGCGTACGACGCCGAGGCCACCGGCCAGACCATGCTGCCGTCGCTCTCCCCGGAGGCGCAGGCGGCCGTGGACGCACTGCCCGGCGGCAGCGCGCTCCTGGTGGTCCGCCGCGGCCCGAACTCGGGCAGCCGCTTCCTGCTGGACGGCGACCTGACGACGGCCGGCCGGCACCCGCAGAGCGACATCTTCCTGGACGACGTGACCGTGTCGCGGCGTCATGTGGAGTTCCGCAGGGGTGCGGACGGTAGCTTCACCGTGGGAGACGTCGGCAGCCTGAACGGCACCTACGTCAACCGCGAGCGCATCGATTCCGTCGCACTGACCAATGGTGACGAAGTCCAGATCGGCAAGTACCGGCTGGTCTTCTACGCGAGCCAGCGGAGCGTGTGACCCTGCCCCGGACCACCCCGTCCGGGGGAACCCCGGGAAGGCCCATGCTGCGAACATCCCAGGGCGGTGCCGGAAACGGCACCGCCGCCGCGGACCGGCGTGCGATGAGCATCGGCGCGGTGCTCGCCCAGCTCCGCGAGGAGTTTCCGGAAGTCACGATCTCGAAGATCCGCTTCCTGGAGGCGGAGGGGCTCGTCGAACCGGAGCGGACACCTTCCGGATACCGGAAATTCAGTTCCGAGGACGTGGAGAAGCTCGCGCAGGTGCTGCGCATGCAGCGGGACCACTACCTCCCCCTGAAGGTCATCCGGGAGTATCTGGACGCCCTGGCCCGGGGGGAGCAGGCAGCCCTGCCCTCCCCGGGGGGTCAGAAGGACCTCGCGGACAGCTGCTGGGACGCGGCGGCCGCGGCGCCCACCGCGGCCCGCATCGGCCGCTCCGAGCTTCTCGCCGTCACCGGCGCGGACGAGGGGCAGCTCGCCGAATGGGAGTCCTACGGCCTCATCGTGCCCGAGCCCGAGGGCGGGTACGACGCCGAAGCGGTGAACGTCGCCAAACTCGTTTCCGACCTCGGCCGATTCGGTCTGGAACCACGCCATCTGCGTGCCGTGAGGGCCGCCGCGGAGCGGGAGGCCGGGCTGGTCGAGCAGGTGGTCGCGCCCCTGCGCCGGCACCGGAATCCGCAGACCAGAGCACGTGCCGAGGCCACCGCGCAGGAGCTTGCCGAGCTGTCCGTACGGCTGCACGCGGCGCTCGTGCAGACCGCTCTGCGCATCCGTTCCCACTGACCTGGGCGGAGCCCGACTACCCAAACATGGCGAGCACGTCCTAGGGTTGCTGTGTGAACGAGCTCGACGTTGTCGGTGTCCGGGTGGAAATGCCCTCCAATCAACCGATCGTTCTCCTGCGTGAAGTGGGAGGCGACCGGTACCTCCCCATCTGGATCGGTCCCGGCGAGGCCACGGCCATCGCCTTCGCCCAGCAGGGGATGGCCCCTGCCAGGCCGCTGACCCATGACCTTTTCAAGGATGTCCTCGACGCGGTCGGCCAAGAGCTCACCGAGGTCAGGATCACGGACATCCGGGACGGGATCTTCTACGCGGAGCTCGTCTTCGCCAGTGGCGTGGAGGTGAGCGCGCGGCCGTCCGACGCCATAGCGCTGGCACTGCGCACCGGCACGCCGATCTACGGCAGCGACGGGGTGCTCGACGACGCGGGGATCGCGATCCCGGACGAGCAGGAGGACGAGGTCGAGAAGTTCCGCGAGTTCCTCGACCAGATCTCGCCCGAGGACTTCGGCACCAACAGTCAGTGACCCCTGGGCCGTGGCCGACCACTCCCGCCGGGCGGGCGGTGTCCGGCACGGCACCTCGCGGCGTTGTCGGACCGCCTGGTGCACCGGCGGGCGCGCATTCGAGAAGCCCTTCCCGGTCCGACGTCACGGGAAACCACCCTCAGGGTGATTATCACTCGGCGTGCCGAGTGTGGCGATCGTTGACGCACCCCCGGTGACTGCCTACCTTCGAGGGGGCAGGTCAAGGACGGAGGTCGGCGTGAGAAGCAGCGGCGACGGTGCGGCGGCGGGCGGGCCGTATCCGCAGCACGGCAGTGGGGCCGACCACACCATCAGGCAACCGGTTCACCCGGTCGTCCCGGTGTCGGAAGGTGTCGCAGGGGCGAACGACATCGGCTACCGGGGGCCGACGGCGTGCGCGGCGGCCGGGATCACCTACCGGCAGCTCGACTACTGGGCCCGCACGGGACTGGTCGAACCGAGCGTCCGGCCGGCGTACGGCTCGGGCACCCAGCGTCTCTACAGTTTCCGGGACGTGGTGCTCCTCAAGATCGTGAAGCGGTTCCTGGACACGGGCGTCGCTCTTCAGAACATTCGCACCACGGTGCAGCACCTGAGGGCCCGCGGATTCCAGGACCTCGAACGCATGACGCTGATGAGCGACGGCGCCACCGTCTACGAGTGCTGCTCGCCGGACGAGGTCGTGAACCTCCTCCAGGGCGGCCAGGGCGTCTTCGGCATCGCCGTCGGCGTGGTGTGGCGGGACGTGGACGCGGCCCTGTCCCAGCTGCACGGGGAGCGCGTGGACACGGGGGAGACGCTCGTCGGTCACAACCCCGCCGACGAACTGGCCCGGCGCCGCAACCGCGCCGTCTGAACACCGGCGGCCGTACCCACGGACGACGGCACCGCCCGGCACCCGTTCGCACGGCTGCCGGGCGGTGCCGTTGTCAGTGGCGTAGGGCACCATCGGCGGTGTGAGATCCGCGCCCACCATCCTCCACCTCGACATGGATGCGTTCTTCGCCTCCGCCGAGCAGGCCGCCAAGCCCAGCCTGCGCGGCAAGCCGGTCGTGGTGGGCGGCGTGGGCCCACGCGGAGTCGTCGCCACCGCCTCCTACGAGGCCCGGCGCTTCGGGGTGCACTCGGCGATGCCGACGGCCCAGGCGCGCCGGCTCGCGCCGAACGCCGCCTACCTGGTGCCACGCTTCTCCCTGTACCGCGCCGTCAGCGAGCAGGTGATGGAACTGCTGGGGCGGTTGTCCCCGCTGGTGGAGCCCCTCAGCCTGGACGAGGCCTTCGTGGATCTGGAGGCCGGTGGTGCCGCCGACGACTCCGCCTCGGCCCGTGCCACCGGCGAGCGGCTGCGGGAGGCCATCCTGGCCGTCACCGGACTCAGCGGGTCGGTGGGACTGGCGGGGTCCAAGATGTTGGCGAAGATCGCCTCCGAGGAGGCCAAGCCGGACGGGCTGATGCTCATCGAGCCGGGCACCGAGCGGGAGCTGCTGGCGCCCATGTCCGTACGCACCCTGCCCGGGGTCGGCCCGGCCACCGGGGACCATCTGCGCCGGGCCGGCATGACCACGGTCCACGACCTGGCCGAGGCGGGCGAGGACGAGCTCGTACGGCTGGTGGGCAAGGCTCACGGCGTCTCGCTCCACCGAATGGCGCTCGGCCTCGACGACCGGCCCGTGGTCGCCGAACGCGACGCCAAGTCCGTCTCGGTCGAGGACACCTTCGAGGTGGACCTGCACGACCGGACGCGGGTGCGGACGGAGGTCGAACGGCTGGCCGGCCGGTGCGTCGAGCGGCTGCGGAAGGCCGGACGCTCGGGGCGCACCGTCGTCCTGAAGGTGCGCCGCTACGACTTCTCCACCCTGACCCGCTCCGAGACGCTCCGCGGCCCCACGGACGACCTCGGGGTGGTGCGTGAGGCCGCCGCCCGCCTCCTGGAGGCGGTGGACACCACCGGAGGCGTCCGGCTGCTGGGAGTGGGCGTCACGGGCCTGGCGGACTACACGCAGGAAGACCTCTTCGCGCAGGCGGCGCAGGCCGAGCGGGAGGCCGAGCGGGAGGCCGCCCCGGCGGGACCGGCCTCCCCGGCACCGCCGGGGACGGAGGTGCGCCTCGGGGCCGCGGACCCGCCGCCCGGGCCTCCGGGCAGGGAGGCGGACGCCGTCGGAGCGCCCGGGGACGAGGCCGCCGGGCTCGCCGCGAGGCGCTGGTCCCCGGGCCACGACGTGCGGCACGAGACGTACGGACACGGCTGGGTGCAGGGCAGCGGTGTCGGCAGGGTCACCGTGCGGTTCGAGCGGCCGGGGGACCCGCCCGGCCGGGTGCGCACGTTCCGGGTGGAGGACCCGGAACTGCACCCGGCCGATCCGCTGCCGCTGGTGGCGGAACCACCGGACTACTCCTCCTGGCCGGCCAGCCTGCCGAAGTCCTTGTCCGGTCCCGGATCGGTCACGGCGGAGGAATCGAGTCCGTAATGCCGGTACAGCTGCAATTCCTGCTCGGGCGAGAGATGACGCCCGACGCCGAAGTCGGGCGCGTCCCGGATCAGAGTGCGGTCGAAGGGGACACGCAGGGTGTCCTCCACGAACTCGCTCGGTTCCAGCGGGACGAAGGCGTCCCTGCTGAACAGGCCGGTGCGGACGGCGGCCCACTCGGGGACGCCGGTGGCGTCGTCGAGGTAGACCTCGTCCACCGTGCCGATCTTGATGCCTGCGCGGTCGAATGCCTTGCGGCCGATCAGGCTGCGCGGATCGATGTCGGTCTGCACGGTGCCTCCCGCTGGTCGCGACGACTGGGGCCGGGCCGAGTCTTCGAAGTGCCGTCTGCCGGTCGACGTCCGGCACGCACGCTCGCCGCGCTGTCGGAATCGTCCTCGTACGCCCAGTACGAGGTCGATCCTCCGCCTTGCGATCGCGCGCACCGGATGCCGCCCGGCCCGGCCTCCGGCCTAACGACGCCACTTCGAAGACATGGCCGGGCAACTACTCCACAGCCACTACAGAAGTGCAGATTCCGGATATCGGCCACTCGAAGAAACGGCGTAGATCCCCGCTGGTAGGCTGGCACCTGGCTGCTGACCCCGTGCGGGAGAGCCTCCGGTGCTGAATCCGGAGGCGCCGAAGGAGCAAATCCTCCCCGGAATCTCTCAGGCCCCCGTACCGCATGGACGAGGTCACTCTGGAAAGCAGGGCGGTCCCACCCGGCACGTGCCCGGTGCGGCCCGCCCTCACCGACGGTGAAAGCCGGTACGCCCCCGGGCGCACCGGTGAAGCTCTCAGGTCGAGATGACAGAGGGGGAGGCCGTTCGGGCAGCCGCGCCGCGCTGCCCCTCGTAGGTCGTGTCAGACCAGGAGGCCTCCATCATGACCCCCCGCCGCACCCCGCTTTCCCAGCTGGAGCAGGGCATCCCCTTCGAACAGCGCCACATCGGGCCGGACGACGAGGCCCGGGCGAAGATGCTCGCGCAGGTCGGGTTCGGCTCGCTCGACGAGCTCACCGCCGCGGCGGTGCCGGACGTCATCAAGAGCACCGAGGCGCTGAACCTCCCGTCGGCACGCACCGAGGCCGAGGTGCTGGCGGAGCTGCGTACGCTCGCCGACCGCAACCAGGTTCTCGCCCCGATGATCGGGCTCGGCTACTACGGCACCTTCACGCCCCCGGTCATCCTGCGCAACGTGCTGGAGAACCCGTCCTGGTACACGGCGTACACGCCTTACCAGCCGGAGATCTCGCAGGGCCGCCTGGAGGCCCTGCTCAACTTCCAGACGATGGTCGCCGAGCTCACCGGCCTGCCCACCTCCGGCGCCTCGCTGCTCGACGAGGGCACCGCCGCGGCCGAGGCCATGGCGCTGGCGCGGCGCGTCGGCAAGGTCAAGGGCGGGGTCTTCCTCGTCGACGCCGACACCCTCCCGCAGACGATCGCGGTCATCGAGACCCGCGCCGAGCCGACCGGTGTCGAGGTCGTCGTCGCCGACCTCACGGACGGCATTCCGGCCGAGATCGCCGAGCGCGGCGTCTTCGGCGTGCTGCTCCAATACCCGGGTGCCTCCGGGGCCGTACGGAACATCGGGCCCGTGATCGAGCGCGCCCACGAGCTCGGCGCGATCGTCACCGTCGCCGCCGACCTGCTGGCCCTCACCCTGCTCACCTCGCCCGGCGACCTCGGCGCCGACATCGCGGTCGGCACGACCCAGCGCTTCGGCGTGCCGATGGGCTTCGGCGGGCCGCACGCCGGTTTCATGGCCGTGCGCGAGCAGTTCGCCCGCTCGCTCCCCGGCCGCCTGGTCGGCGTCTCGGTGGACGCGGACGGCGACAAGGCGTACCGCCTGGCACTCCAGACCCGCGAGCAGCACATCCGCCGCGAGAAGGCCACCAGCAACATCTGCACCGCGCAGGTCCTGCTCGCCGTGATGGCCGGCATGTACGCCGTCTACCACGGCCCCGACGGCCTGCGGACGATCGCCCGGCGCACCCACCGTTACGCGGCGATCCTCGCCGAGGGCCTGCGGGCCGCCGGCGCCGAGGTCGTGCACGACTCCTTCTTCGACACGCTGACCGTCCGCGTGCCCGGCAAGGCCGCCGGGATCGTCGCCGACGCCCGCGAGCGCGGGGTCAACCTGCGGCTGGTCGACGCCGACCTGGTCTCCGTCGCCTGCGACGAGACGACCACCCGCGCCCACCTCGAGTCCGTCTGGGCCGCCTTCGGCGCGCGGGGCGACGTCGAGGCGCTGGACGGCACCGCCGCCGACGCGCTCTCCGAGCAGGCGCTGCGCACCGACGACTACCTGACGCACCCGGTCTTCCACCAGCACCGCTCGGAGACGGCGATGCTGCGCTACCTGCGGCGGCTCGCCGACCGCGACTACGCGCTCGACCGCGGCATGATCCCGCTCGGCTCCTGCACCATGAAGCTGAACGCGACCACCGAGATGGAGCCGATCACCTGGCCCGAGTTCGGCGCGCTGCACCCGTTCGCCCCCGCCGAGCAGGCGGAGGGCTTCCTCACCCTCATCCGTGAGCTGGAGGAGCGCCTCGCCGAGGTCACCGGCTACGACGCGGTGTCGATCCAGCCCAACGCCGGTTCGCAGGGCGAGTTCGCGGGGCTGCTGGCGGTCCGCGCCTACCACCGCGCCAACGGCGACGACCAGCGCACCGTCTGCCTCATCCCGTCCTCAGCCCACGGCACCAACGCGGCGAGCGCCGTGATGGCCGGGATGAAGGTCGTCGTGGTGAAGACCGCCGACGACGGCGAGGTCGACATAGACGACCTGCGCGCCAAGATCGAGAAGCACCGCGACGAGCTCGCCGTGCTCATGATCACGTACCCGTCCACGCACGGTGTCTTCGAGGAGCACGTCGCCGCCATCTGCGGCGAGGTGCACGACGCGGGCGGCCAGGTCTACGTCGACGGAGCCAACCTCAACGCCCTGGTCGGCCTCGCGCGGCCCGGCAAGTTCGGCGGCGACGTCTCGCACCTGAACCTGCACAAGACCTTCTGCATCCCGCACGGCGGCGGCGGCCCCGGCGTCGGCCCGGTGGGCGTGCGCGCGCACCTCGCGCCGTACCTGCCCAACCACCCGCTCCAGCCCCTCGCGGGTCCGGAGACGGGCGTGGGCCCCATCTCGGCCGCTCCCTGGGGCTCGGCCGGCATCCTGCCGATCTCCTGGGCGTACGTCCGGCTGATGGGCGGCGAGGGTCTGAAGCGTGCCACGCAGGTGGCCGTACTCGCGGCGAACTACATCGCCAAGCGGCTGGAGCCGCACTTCCCGATCCTGTACACCGGCCCGGCCGGCCTGGTCGCGCACGAGTGCATCGTGGACCTCCGGTCGATCTCGAAGGAGACGGGCGTCAGCATCGACGACGTCGCCAAGCGGCTGATCGACTACGGCTTCCACTCGCCGACCATGTCCTTCCCGGTCGCGGGCACCCTGATGATCGAGCCGACCGAGAGCGAGGACCTCGCCGAGATCGACCGGTTCTGCGACGCGATGATCGCGATCCGCGGCGAGATCGAGAAGGTGGCCTCGGGGGAGTGGAGCGCGGACGACAACCCGCTCGCCAACGCTCCGCACACCGCGAACGCGCTCGGCGGGGAGTGGAACCACTCCTACAGCCGTGAGGTCGCGGTCTTCCCGGCCGGTGTCTCGGCCGCGGACAAGTACTGGCCGCCGGTGCGCCGGATCGACGGTGCCTTCGGCGACCGCAACCTGGTCTGCTCCTGCCCGCCGCTGGACGCCTACGACCACTGACGGTCGCAGCGCGGGCGCACCGAGCCCGCGGACATGCGTCGGGGCCGGTTCGGAGATCTCTCCGGGCCGGCCCCTGTCCGTACCGCCGGGTCCCGCGCGTTCTCGGGCTGCCGGCTCTCGGGCAGCCCGCTCAGGCGGCCTTCACCACCCGGCCGGTGGCCAGCGGGCGGTGGGGGGCGATGATCTGGCCGTCCGGGAGCAGTTCGCCGGTGTCCTCGAAGAGCAGGACGCCGTTGCAGAGCAGGCTCCAGCCCTGCTCCGGGTGGTGCGCCACGAGCCGGGCGGCCTCCCGGGCTGCTGATTCGGCGGTGGGGCAGGGGGGTTGATGCTGGCACATGAGGGTTCTTTCGCTGTGTCGAGTGGTGGGTGCGGGGTGCGGGTGAGTGCCGAACGGCCTTCCCGTACGGGCCGGTCGGTCTCAGTGTTGCGCCACGCGCCGCGTTCCGCAGGGATTTCGCCTCAGCTCGCTTCACGCTCCGCCGTGGTGTCACCCGCGCGGAGGGCTCACCACGCCGCTCCCGCCTTTTCGGGGGGTCCGGGGTAGTCCGAGTGGGCCATGGGCCGCGTTTCGGCGGGGTGTGCGCCGAACGGGCGGATGTACGAAGGCCCGTCCCCGCGTGGAGCGGGGACGGGCCGGAGGAACGTTGTCGCCGCGGCGGGTCAGGCCGAGCCGACGAGAGGGCCGGGCCGGGGCGCGATGCGCAGGGAGAGTACCGGGAGCAGATCCGCGGCCCGGTAGGGCCGGTGGGCGGCGATCCCGGTCGGCGCGGGTGCGAGGGGAACGAGGATGTCGTTGGGCGCGACCGCGCCGGATGCGGGGTCGGCCCCCGTGTCACCGTGCAGCCAGAGCGTGAGCATGTAGAGCTCGGGTACGGAGAGCAGTCGCGGCTGGTGGAGCGTGGCCGTCGACTCGGCCTGTCTCAGGGCACGTTCGGTCGACCCGAGATACGGCCCCTCGAAGAAGTGCGAGAAGGCCCAGCCGTCCGCGGTGAGGACGGTGTCGGCCGCGGCGACGATTCCCGACTCGGCGCGGATCAGGAAACGCCAGCCGGCGAGACGGGTCGCGGGTGCGGGCAGGTCGGTGGTCGCCCGGTCCAGAACGTGTACGGGCAAGGGGAGTTCGGGGCTCAGCGGTCCCTGGACGGAACGCAGAGCGGGAGTGCGGGCCTCGCGGACCGCGGTGGGAGAACCGAGTGCTGTGAGAACGCTGCGCAGCGCGGGCGCGGGGGCCGGGGGAACATGCAGCGGCATGGTGGGTCGCCTCTCGCTTCGGAGACACGGTGATGCGTGGGTGGGTGCAGACGGCGCTGTCGGCGTGCGGGACGTCAGAAGGAGGCCGGTCGACGGCTGGACGCATCGACTATCGGCCTCGTCAGCTGAGTTTATATGACAAGTGTTCGCCCGGTGTTTCCACTAGCTGTCGGTCATATGACGCGCAAGGCCGATTTGCGTCTTTGAAATGCGGGGTTTCTGGTGATTCGCGACGCGTGCCCGGGCCTCTGCCAGCGAGCTTACATATTTCGCGGTCGGCTCAAAAAGATCGGTGTTTCCGCCACCTGGACGAAGGGAAGGCGAGAGTGAATGAGTCGCCCACCTCATGCCTGCGGAATGTGCCTGATGACCGAGCGGCCCCAGCCTATCCGGTGCCGGACGCTTCCGCAGGCGTTATGGATCACTTCTGCGGGGCATTATCGATCGAGATGCGGGCGGCCTGGCCGCGGGCCGCCACTGATGGAGGGACTCTTCGATGGGGGAGAAGGTCGTGGCGCACGCCTTTGACCTGTCCGACCGTCCGGCGTACCGGCGCAAGCTGGCCCGGTGTCTGGAAGGACTGGAGAGGCTGCTGGAGGAGCGGAGGTTCGACCGTCCCCGAAATTTCATGGGGCTGGAGATCGAACTGAATCTCGCGGCCGCGGACGGCACGCCCCGGATGATGAATGCCGAGGTGCTCCAGCGGATCGCCAGCCGGGATTTCCAGACGGAACTCGGGATGTTCAACCTTGAGGTGAATATCGTTCCGCACCGGCTGAGCGGGCGGGTTTTCGATCAACTCGCGGAGGAGCTGCGCACGGGGCTGGCATATGCCCACCGGAAGGCCGCCGAGGTCGACGCCGGCATTGTCATGATCGGAATTCTTCCCACGCTGGGACCGGACGACCTGGTCTTCGGGAACCTCTCGGACGTGGACCGCTACACCCTTCTCAATGATGAGATGGTCGCCGCGCGGGGCGAGGATTTCGCGATCGACATCGAGGGCGTGGAGCATCTCGTGTGCACCTCCCCGTCGATCGCCCCCGAATCGGCGTGCACCTCCGTGCAGTTGCACCTCCAGGTGACCCCCGCGCGCTTTCCGGACGTGTGGAACGCGGCGCAGGCGGTCGCCGGGGTGCAGATCGCGCTCGGAGCGAACGCGCCCTTCCTGTTCGGCAAGGAACTGCTGCGGGAGTCCAGGCCACCGCTGTTCCAGCAGGCCACGGACGTACGGCCGCCCGAACTGCGGAACCAGGGAGTGCGCCCGCGAACCTGGTTCGGGGAGCGCTGGATCACTTCGGCCCACGAGCTCTTCGCGGAGAACGTCCGCTTCTTCCCTCCGCTGCTGCCGATCCTCTCCGACGAGGACCCGCTGAGGGTGCTCGACGAAGGCGGCGTACCGACGCTCGCCGAACTCGTCCTGCACAACGGGACGATCTACCGG